>JAPLJE010000023.1 GCA_026388755.1 Deltaproteobacteria bacterium
CATGGCAAACATCGCACATTTCAACATTTCCGGCAAAGACCCCCTGGCCCCGGGTAAACACACAATCGTGTTCGATTTCAGTTACGACGGCGGCGGCTACGGCAAAGGCGGCACGGGCACGCTTAACGTGGACGGCCAGCCGGTCGCCGAAGGCCGCATCGGCGCCACCATGCCCATGCGCTTCTCGCTCGATGAAACCTTTGACATCGGTGAAGACACGGGTACGCCCGTGAACGAGGACTACGACGTGCCGTTCAAATTCACCGGCCAGATCGACAAAATCGTCGTCCACCTCGGCGAACTCAAGCTCAGTATCGCCGATCAGCAGAAGCTGCAAGGCATGGACCGGAATGCCAGACTCGCGGTGGAGTAGGAAACACATCTGAACAAAAGGATTCCGCTGGCAGCAGAAAGCAGAGAATTCGAAAGGAGCATATCAATGCTAATAATCAGAAGGATAACTTTCTTGCTGGCCCTGGTGCTGGCGCTGACGAGTGCGGCCTTTGCCGAGGATTCCGATTTGGAACTGGCGAAGAAGCTGACCAATCCGCTCTCAAACCTTATCAGCGTTCCGTTACAGTACAACTATGATAAGGACTTCGGGCCGAACGACGACGGCACCAGGTCAGTCCTGAACATTCAACCGATCTGGCCGTTCTCGCTCAACGCGGACTGGAACCTGGTCACGCGGACGATCATACCGATAGTGGATCAGCATGATATTCCGATGAAGGGAGAAAACAAGTCGGGACTTGGCGATATCCTCCAAAGTTTCTTTTTCTCGCCGAAAGAGCCTGTCGACGGCTGGATTCTGGGCGCCGGGCCGGTCTTTCTCTATCCTTCGGCTTCCGACAGTTTGCTCGGCGGAGAGAAGTGGGGCGTGGGACCGACCGCCGTCGTGTTGCAACAGGCTAATGGATGGACCTATGGCATGATGGCAAACCACGTCGAATCCTTTGCGGGGAAAGAAGACCGGACCTACATCAGCTCGACGTTCCTGCAACCGTTTATCGCCTACACCACAAAGACGAAAACAACGATCGGTTTGAACACCGAGTCTACTTATGACTGGCATAATTCTACGTGGTCGGTGCCCGTTAATTTCACTGTCGCCCAGTTATTCAGGATCGGCAAGCTTCCGATGCAGCTCACCGCCGGAGTCCGCTACTGGGCCGAATCGCCGGAATCCGGGCCGGAGGGCTTCGGCGCACGACTGGTGCTGACATTCCTGTTTCCGAAGTAAACCGGTTTAATTGCTGACCGATAGTTTGCTCCGACCGGGTTGCAGTATTGTTCTCACTTCGAATTTAAAAAGGGGGATTTACCCGTATGAAGACAACACATCGCACCCTGCTCTTTCTTTCGATTGGGCTGACATTACTGATTGCCCTGAATACCCTGGCCCTTGCCCAGGACAAGCCCGACTTCTCGGCATTAAAGGGTCGATGGGTCAGAACCGACGGTGGCTACGTCATCGAAATCCAGAGCGTCAATGCCGGCGGCCAGATGCAGGCCGCCTATTACAACCCGAAGCCGATCAACGTATCCCAGGCGGAAGCAAAGCGGTCCGGTGCGGCGGTCACTGTTTTCATCGAGCTGCGGGGTCCCGGCTACCCGGGGTCCACCTACACGCTGATTTACGATCCTAAAAGCGATGAGCTCAAGGGGATCTACCCCCATGCCGGACTTCAGCAAGACTTCGACGTCGTCTTTGTCAGGGGCAAAGCTGGACAATGATTCCCGCAGCAGACCCGCCACAACGTCTTTTCAAACCTCTAAGCACGCTGGTTTTACATTTCCGGCCCCGCAGGGTGGCAGAAAAGACCCTGAGTTTTACTCTGACCTGGGGTTTGGGCGGCATGGCGGCCGTTCTTGTGTCTCTCCAGTTGTTTACCGGCATTCTGCTGAAGTTCGCCTACGGACCGTTTCCCACCCAGGCCTATGCATCGCTGGCGCGCCTTCAGGAAGGCTTTTTGTTCGGTCAACTTGTCCGCAGTATCCATTTCTGGAGCGCCAATCTTCTGGTCGTGGTGGTCTGTCTGCATGGCCTGCGGGTCTTTTTTACCGGCGGCTTTCACCCCCCGCGGCGCCTGAACTGGGTTGTCGGACTCAGCCTTTTGATCCTTGTGCTGGCATCCAACCTTACCGGATACTTGCTCCCCTGGGACCAGCTTGCCTATTGGGCCACCATCGTCTGCGTCAATATGCTGGAATACATCCCCGTCATCGGCAGCCGGCTGCAGCAAATCGTTCTGGGCGGTTCTCAGATCGGGCCGGCC
>JAPLJE010000101.1 GCA_026388755.1 Deltaproteobacteria bacterium
ACCTCCCCCCGTGTGTTGAATCGAACCGGAATTCCCGAAGTTCCGGTTCCTGCATGGGTATGGCCGCATAGATACAAATCCACCCCCCATTTCCGCGGCGACATCATATAGCTCGGGAGAATGGATCAGCGCGATGGAAAACTCGTTATCGGCGTGTTCCAGTGCATGCAGGGCTTGATCCGTGTAATAGTAATGCACATCGTCGGTGCCGATAATCCGGATTCGGTCTTTACCCTGATAAATAAAACAGGCTGCATTAACCAGCATGGTTATCCCGATTTGTTCCATGGGATTGAGCATGTGACATCCATCGTGATTGCCCAAAATGCCAATGAATCCATGCTTGCTGTGGATGTGTTCGATCAGATATTCAAGACTCCGAATGATATGCTTGTGGCGCCCATGTAATTTTGTTCTATAATCTCCTGTCAACACGCATAAATCCACGGTTCTGTTTCCCAGCACACGCAGGATTCGATCCTCTATCCCCTTCATTCCATCCAGATGTAAGTCCGAGAGATGAAGGATTGTAAATCCGTCACCGGTAAAACGATTAATCTCTATGTCCGGTATGCCGACTTTTATTCCAGCTTTGGCAAACAGCTGACCTTGGCATATCCCATCAACCAGAGCGATGATATCTATAAGGCTGCGGTCGATATTCTGGATACGGTCGAGCTACAGCAACCGGTGAGGCTTCTTGGGGTTCGGTATGTCGATATCAAGTGATTTTTTCAATGATCTGGCGGCTTGATTCTTTGACAATTTCTTCATCTTATAGGAAAGATAAATCGAAGTTAGCTCTATCCTTGCATGCAAATAATCAGGACTGGGAAATGGAATGTAAAAAAGAGAAAAATCTTAACCGATGTAAGGTATATGCTGCGACTGTGTGAATTACCATCTGAAAAGCAGAGAATTGCCGGGATGCTTCTTCCCAAAAGATGCTGAACGGACATACGACCGATCTTTTGAATCCTTTGCAGACTTAGTACACTGGTTTAAAAGTTCGGTAACGTATTATTTTATGCAGTCATGCTATAGCCCGTAGTGGGTTGGAGTCGTTTCTGCCAATTTTTTTCAACAATTTATTGAGGTCTTCTCGGGTAAATTTCCATTCAAAGGGTTTTGTGATCTGTTCATAGTACTGCTGAAAATTCATAATCCGTTGCTCAAGTTCCTTAAGGGAAGGAAAATCATTTGGAGTAACCACCTTGCGCTGTATTATCGAAAAGTAAATTTCAATTTGATTGAGCCAGCTCGCATGAACAGGGCCATGAACCAAGACAAGATTTTTGTGACGGTCCTTAAGACGGACAACCGCCTTTTGCCCTCGATGAGAAGAACCATTATCGACGATCCAGAACACGCGTCTTGCTTCACAATAAGGAGGTTGGGACATTACCTGGTTGACCAATCGATCAAAAGCGACAATTCCGGTCTTTTCCTCACAGCGGCCAAAAACTTTTCCCCGGTGCACATCAATGCCGGCAATATAGGCAAGGGCTCCGCAGCGTTTGTATTCATGTTCAACCTTCATCGGTGAACCTGGGATTGCTGGATAAGTGGCATGAATTCGATGACGTGCTTGGATACTGGTTTTTTCATCAGCAGAAATAACGTGCTCGTCTTCTTTGAGGTGACGATGGTTCCACACTCTTTCATAGAGATCAAGGAT
>JAPLJE010000045.1 GCA_026388755.1 Deltaproteobacteria bacterium
CAAGCCTGGAAGTATTCTTCGACACTTTTATCCCTGAGGTACTTCACAAGATGAATCTCTTGTCCGTCAGGTCCAAGATTATGAATCGAGAACTCATCCACGAGGTCTCTCAGCAAGGGGATACCGGGCAGCTCCCGAGGTTCTTGCCGAACTTCCGTCCAAGGCTGAAACAACGGAATCCGTGATGGGTCAAAAGGCATCCCCTTTTCTTTAATGATGATCTGAAGGCCCACAGGAACGCGCTCGCAAATAATCTCAAAAGTCTGTCTGTTACCGGGTTCAAAGGTCTGCTCCATCACTTTGGCGACCACTTGCTCCACCGCCAGGCCGATCTTCTTTCGTTGGTCTTCTTCAAACCCCAGTTTCTTTGAAACCCCATCTACATACGCAACTGATACGGCCACGTACGAAGCATCGTTAGGAACAGTCAGTTCCGAGTATTCACATCGGGCTTGCATACGTTTTCTCCCGTTGACCGTTTCAGTCATAGATCACCGTTGAAAATTTTCGATACTGAAGACGGAACTGCAACAAGGCTTCATTGCCTGTTCCGAATCAGGTCCTCGAGCACGGCTTCGTCTGTAAGGGTAGTTGTATCACCCAGGTTAGTAACGTCGCCGGCAGCGATTTTGGCCAGGACTCTGCGCATGATTTTCCCCGATCGTGTCTTCGGGAGAGCTTCAGCAAACTGGATTTTGTCGGGGGTGGCAATGGGGCCGATGATGCTCCTGACTTGTTGTTTGAGAGCAGCGATAAGATCGTCGCGTTGCAGAACCTCTGTCTTCACGGTCACAAAGGCATAAATGCCTTGTCCCTTGGTCTCGTGCGGCATTCCCACGACGGCTGCCTCTGCGACGGATGCGTGGGATACGAGCACACTCTCCAGTTCAGCGGTGCCCAGCCTGTGTCCGGATACATTGATGACATCATCGATTCGGCCCATAATCCAGAAGTAGCCGTCCTCATCCGTCTTTGCCCCGTCTCCCGTGGTATACACTCCGGGAAACTGAGCAAAGTAAGTCTTTTTGAACCTCTCGGAATCGCCGTAGACCCTGCGCATCAACCCTGGCCACGGTCTTTTGATCACCAGCCATCCGCCTTCTTCCAGGGTCGTCTGATCCAGGTTACTCCGGATAATTTCCGGCTGGATACCAAAAAAAGGCAGGGTAGCCGAGCCGGGCTTGCAGGGAGTCGCCGCTGGAAACGGACTGATCACGATGCCCCCGGTCTCCGTCTGCCACCACGTATCCACGATGGGACACCTTCCCTGACCGATTGTTTCGCGGTACCACATCCAGACTTTGGGATTGATGGGTTCTCCGACCGAACCCAGCAGCCTGAGCGAGCTCAAGTCGTGCTGCGCGGGCCAGTGGTTTCCTTCTTTCATAAGAGTTCGCAGGGCTGTCGGGGCGGTATAGAAAATGCTCACCCGATTTTTCTCGACAATCTCCCAGAAGCGGTCAGGGCGGGGATGGTTCGGTACGCCTTCAAACAGCAGGCTCGTAGCACCGTTGACCAGAGGACCATAAACGATATAACTGTGCCCGGTAATCCAGCCGATATCCGCCGTACACCAGTACGTATCCTCATCCCTGATATCGAAAATCCATTTAAATGTTTGCATGACGTAGACAAGGTAACCGGCTGTCGTATGGAGTACACCCTTGGGTTTGCCCGTACTGCCGCTGGTGTAAAGGATGAAGAGCGGGTCTTCCGCATCCATGATCTCGGGCCTGCAGTCGTTGGCAATATCCGCTGCGACGATCTCCTCGTCCCACCAGAAATCCCGCCCTTCACTCATGGGCGATTCCATGCTCGCCTGCGCACGACAATCCCATCGGTGATATTGGGGCACGACTGCAGTGCTCGATCGGCTTGTTCCTTGCTCTTGACGACTTTGCCCCCGCGGGTGTATCCGTTGGCGCAAATCAACAGACGGGAATCGCAGTCCAGTATCCGGTCCTTGAGTGATTCGGCGCTGAACCCTCCGAAAACCACGGAATGAATGGCGCCGATTCGGGCGCATGCCAGCATGGCAATCGGCAGTTCCATGACCATGGGCAAATAGATGCTCACCCGGTCATCTTTTTGAACTCCGTGCTTCTTCAGTACATTGGCAAAACGGCAGACCTGCCTGTGAAGCTGCTGGTAGGTAAGAATTTTGTCCTCGCCGGGGTTGTCACCCTCCCAGATGAGAGCGGCTTTGTTCTTTCGCCAGGTCAGAAGATGGCGATCCAGACAGTTCACCGTAAGGTTCAGTTTGCCGCCCACAAACCATTCATGGATTCCTTCACTGAAATCCTCCACCAGGACCTTGTCCCATTTCCGGAACCAGTCCAGTTCATCCGCCTTTTGGGCCCAGAACGCCTCAGGATCATCGATCGATTGCTGATAGATCGCTTTATATTCGTCAAGACTCTTGAGCCTGGCCTTTTCCCGGAACGTCTCCGGAGGCAGGAAAACCCGGTCTTCGCGCATTACCGAAGTAATGGTTTTCTTATTGGGAAGGTCCTCGATCACCAGGGTCAGCAGGTTCTTGCCGTCTCGGCGTTCGTAACTGATGGCATCCACCAGCATTCGGACCAGACGCAGTCCCAGTTCAATGTCTTCAATGTCATCAAGGGAGATTTTGGCAGTCGGCCGATAAGGTATTGCCGTGGGATTGAATTCCTTTCCATCATCCTCTACGGTGATGGTCAACTTTCTGTCGAGCAAGACGAAGCCGATACCGATGGTGTGTTCGCGCTCATCCTCATAGGCATGGGCAATGATGTTGACAAAGAGCTCTTCAAGAGCAAGATTTGCTCCGTAAATAAGGCTTTTGCTCAGTCCGTGCTGCTTGCCGAAGGCATCCAACTTCTCGCCCAGTTGTTTGATTTCGCCGATTTGATTACGCAATTTCAGACTATAGTCATTTGGCACGTTCCACCTCCCTGATTAGGGTCAGTATCTTGATATCTCGTGTACTCAGGTGATCGGACGTCTGATTGAGGCCATATATTTTTGCGCGCTTCATGTCATAGCCGAGTTTTCGTAGAACGGCGATGGGATTGTCGGATAAACGCGGTACACATGGCGAAATACATCTTCCGACCGGGTCTGCACATCATCTTCCGAGTAGCATTCCACAGGAAGGCCCGTCTCATCACTCCACAGAAAGTTCCGAATGGCAATTCGCACGGCATCCCGGGTGGACTCCTTGTCCCGCCAGTGATCGACCCTGAGCTTTTCGGCCTTCAGCCTCCCCAGCAACCCGATTGCCACATCCTTGATCCGTTTGATTTCCGATGGGCTCAGGTCCTGCTTCTTCAGCAGATCGAAGATTGCCAGGGACTCTTCATTCAGACCTTCTCGCACGGCCCGGCTGTCTTCTTCATCCAGTTCGTTGACAAAGCGAATCAAATCCGCGAACGTCTTTTCAATGGTTACCCGGTCTTTCTCGCGGTTGTACTCGGCCACAATCTTCTCGTAATGCCGCTGGAAATCCGTACGCAGGGGATTTCGCCCAAGCAGTCGTCTCAGTCTCTGCTCGATGGCCTGCTTGAGATTCTGGACGGTTGTGCGCCTGGCGGGGCTTCGCTCAAACTCCCGCCGAAGCCGGTCAAAATCGATCTTGCTGATATCGAAGGGTACCTGCTTTTCGATTGCCCTATTCGGCTGCACCTTAATCGCCTCGTCAACCACATGCTGCAACTGGCGGATGATATCGGTGATATCGGCCTTCTCGATATCCTCCTGGAGGCTTTTATAGACCGCGTTGATCGCATCGTACTCCCCGCGATGCGCATTTACGCCCTGGATGTTGATGCTTGCCTTGAACTTCTTGAACACCTCCCGGCACATCACCTCAAAACGCTTGCGCGTCTCGTCGTTCTCGTTGGCAGCTTCCTTGGCGGCAAGAATTGCGGCATTGCGTCCGAATCCCGCCTTTGTGATGATTTCGGCCAGTAACACACCGCGATCTTTCAGAAACGCGCGGACAAAAACGATGGCCTCGGCCAGGTCAGTCAGCAGTGCTTCATCGGGTTTGGCCGGATCGGTTTCACCCCCTTCACCGCCGTGGCCGCCGTCTCCTTGTCCGGCGAACGTCGCCAGGGCTTTGCGCAGGTTTTTGAAGATGCCGCAGTAGTCGACGACCAGGCCGTTATTCTTCCCCTCGTTGACACGGTTGGCGCGGGCGATGGCCTGCATCAGCGTATGTGCCTTGAGCGGCTTGTCCAGATACAGCGTGGACAGGCATGGAACATCGAAACCGGTCAGCCACATCGCGCACACGATCGCGATCCGGAAAGGGTGCGCTTCCTCCTTGAACGCCTCGTCCAGGGCCATGCGCTGCATGTTCCGGAACCGGGGCTGCCGTCGCATGAATTCCGGCAGATCGATCCCTTCCTTGATCAACCGGCGGTGCGGGATGATGTCCAGGTCCCACTGTCGGAATTTTCCGACTTCCCCCTGCTCTTCGCTGATGACAACCGCCGTTCGTGTCTCGCGCATCCATTCGATCTGACGGTGACGATACACTTCCTCCTGATCGTCCGCCACCGCACCCAAATCGATCTCCAATTCGGCAATGCGCTCGTCCCAATACTTCACGATCAGGTTATACATCCGCACGCAGGTCACCTTGTCGATGCACACCAACATCGCCTTGCCGCTCTCCCATGCCCTGGAGTAATGCAGCACGAAGTCCCGCGCGACCTGATCCAGCCGCTTATCCGCAGTGATGATGTGGTAGTCGCGCTTGAGCTCTTTTTCGAGCCGCAGCGCCACATCCATGTCTTCGGTCTCCAATTCCTCAAGCTTGTCGGCAATCCGTTCGTTCAAGTCGCCAACCGCCACGCCGAGTTTTTCTCCGCGGGCGTCGTAATAGAGCGGCACGGTGGCCTTGTCCTCAACAGCCCGCTGGAAGTCATACGTCGAGAGGTAGTCGCCGAACACCCGCCGCGTAATCTCGTCGTCCTTGAACAGGGGCGTGCCCGTAAAACCAATATAGCTGGCGTTCGGCAGCGCATTTCTCATGTTCAGAGCCAGCGTGCCGTACTGGGTTCGGTGAGCCTCGTCGGTAATGACGATAACATCGTCCCGACGCGTATAGCCTTCATCCGGATTCA
>JAPLJE010000288.1:0-646 GCA_026388755.1 Deltaproteobacteria bacterium
TCGACAATTTTTCCAATAAACGGAAACCATTCCTGAAACGGAACATATTCACCAAACGGCACGAGATGGACCTTGTTGTATTTTCCGGCTACATTCCCGTTTGGGTCGATCAGAAAAGCGCTGTTGAAAAAATCAGCATGATGGTCATCCCGCCGGATAAAGGATGGGCTGCCGATCAAAAAACTGGTTCCGGTCTCCCGAACCCCTTTCATGACCATTTCCGTCAGGCCGGCATTGTAGAGAAAATAAAACGGCGCCGCGGTTTCCGGCCAGACAATCAGATCGGGGTTTGACGGTTTTGCCGATTTGGAAAATGTGATGTATTTCTCGGTTGTCGAGATCTGGAAAGCCGGATCCCATTTGATGGCCTGATCAATATTGCCCTGAACAATGGTGATCTTCTTGGAAGGCGACTTGGATATTTTGGCGTCAAGGGAGCTGATGCGCCACTGGCCATATCCCAGCATATAAAGCACCAGAAAGACGGAAACGACAATGCCGCCTGCTGCCGAACGGCGTTTTTGCATGGCGCTCGAAGACTGCCTTTTTGAAAAATACTGCCAGAGCAGAAACCCTGCCATATTAACCGAAAGGATCACAAAAGAGATGCCATAAACGCCGGTGATGTCGGCTGCCTGAATCAGCG
>JAPLJE010000288.1:653-3635 GCA_026388755.1 Deltaproteobacteria bacterium
TGCCGCCTGCTGCCGAACGGCGTCTTTGCATGGCGCTCGAAGACTGCCTTTTTGAAAAATACTGCCAGAGCAGAAACCCTGCTATATTGACCGAAAGGATCACAAAAGAGATACCATAAACGCCAGCTATGTCGGCTGCCTGAATCAGCGTTATCTGACGGTACTGAGAATATCCCAGGAATTCCCAGGGGAATCCGGATAAAAAAAACGAGCGGAGATATTCCAGAGCAACCCATACTGCCGGCATGGCAGATAAAAAACTGACGGATTGGGTATCGGTCCATGAAAAAGCTGCTGCAAAAATCGCCGGATAAAGCGCCATGTAGGCGACAAGCAGAAAAAGAATCGGTACGCTCAAATAAAAGGGAAGGTGGCCGAAGGTTATCAGGGTATGGACTATCCAGTACATCAGTGTCAGATAATGCACTCCGCCTGTCAATAATCCCAGCCGGAAACCGTCTTTAAGAGACTTTCCCCTGAGTGAAATCATCAGCGGAACCAGGGCAATCCAGGCCAGCCATGGCAGTCCGATGCTGGGAAATGATGCGGTCAGCAGTGTGCCGCTGAATCCCGCCAAGATCAATTGTTGTGCGGTAATGTTGTTCGAATTTGTCATTTTTCCTCGATGATGACTGTCAGCGCCTCTCCACCTCTTCCTTCAAAGGTTTTATATGAAAATGAACATTTTCATCCTTCGTTATTCCCGATCCAGGCATGGCTGTTAGTATGGTTTAGACGTTGTCTCTGAAGCATCGAATACGCTATGAATTTCGATTATTATCAATATCACCAACAGACATTTGTCACAACCCGGAAAAAACAGAAACGGGTAGTAACGGGTGGAACTGCCCTGAACAGGTTGTCACGGATTGACAAATATTGCTATTGTTGATAAATCGTTACCTGAAAGTGACACGTAATATAAAAGATAGATTCGACGGCTTTTCTGGAAGAGCGGCCGTTCAGGAGAAGTCGATTGGTTATGACAGAAAATGCTATGATTTCAAGGGATATAACACTTGTTAATGCGCTGGGACTACACGCCAGGCCTGCAGCTCAAATTGCCATGCTCGCCGCAAAGGCCGTTTCAAGGGTCTGGATGATCAGCGATGGGGAACAGGTCGACGCCAAAAGCATTATTGATATCCTTTCCCTGTATTGCCCCAAAGGATCCCCAATCCGGTTTGCCGTTGAGAATTCTCAGGACATTGAGACATTGAATGCGATTGCAGCCCTGGCTGAAAGCGGTTTCGGAGAGAATTAACCATGACAGATAGTGATCTTCGGGAAATTGTTTTTAACGGTATTGGTGTTTCTCCGGGCATCTGCATTGGAAAAGCATATCTGGTCGATGTGGAAGGGGTCGATATTGTCGAAAAATATCATATCTCTCAAACCCATGTTCATTCGGAGATCAAGCGATTCAAACTGGCGGTTAAAAAGGCCAAAACCGAACTTCGCACCATCATTGAGAATACACCCGATGCGATCAAGGAACATGCAGATATTCTTGAAACCCATGTCATCCTGCTGAAGGATAAACTGCTTTACGGAAAAATCATTGAAACCATTGAAGCGGATTTTGTCAATGCCGAATGGGCGCTAAAAAAAGTGGTTTCTTCCCTGAAAGCCATGTTCCTGAACATGTCTGACCCTTATTTGAAGGAACGGGCCATTGACATCGGCCATGTATCGGACAGAATCCTGAACAATCTGGTGGGATCTGAAAGAATCAATATTGCTACAATTGATAAGCGGGTGGTGCTGGTAGCTGTGGATTTGTCTCCGGCACAAACCAGCCAGATTCAACTGGAGCGTGTCAAGGGATTTATCACAGACAAGGGCGGCGGAACATCGCATACCAGCATTATTGCCAGAACGCTGGGTATTCCGGCGGTGTCCGGCCTGGATCAGGCGACTAAAACCATTTCCAACGATGATCTGATCATTGTAGATGGCATATCCGGCAACGTCATCGTTCATCCTTCTGAGCAGACCCTCGTTGAGTATGAAGAACGCCGGATTCGGTATGAAATTCGAATGGCAGCTCTTGACCGGCAGAGTCATCTGGATGCGGTTACCCTTGACGGCCACCGGGTTATGGTAATGGGCAATATTGAGCTTCCAGAAGAGGTTGTTTCCGTGCTGGATCACGGAGGAGACGGCGTCGGCCTTTACCGGACCGAATTTCAATACCTGGGTCGGCGGGATTATCCCGGGGAGACCGAACTCTTTGACAAGTACAAAGACGTTGTGGAAGTCGTGGCGCCAAGGCCGGTTACCATCCGCACCCTGGATATCAACGGTGACAAGGCACTGGACAGACCTTCTGAAAGCGTTGAGGACAATCCGGTGCTGGGACTTCGGGCCATTCGGTATTGTCTCCGGCATCCGGATATCTTTAAAACTCAGCTTCGGGCCATTTTAAGGGCTGCAGCTTATGGGAATGTTCGCATTTTATTTCCCATGATATCCGGTTTTGAAGAAATCCAGGAAGCCAAAGCGATGCTCGATACCGTATCGGAGGATTTGAGAAAAGAGGGAATAGTTCATAACCGCGACATCGAAATCGGAATCATGATCGAAGTCCCTTCGGCGGTCATTCTATCCGATATTCTGGCGGATGTCGTTGACTTTTTCAGCATTGGCACCAATGACCTGATTCAGTTTTCACTGGCCATTGACCGGGGAAACCGTCAGGTGGCCTATCTTTTCAATCCGTTGCATCCGGCGATTCTTCGCCTGCTTCGGCAGACCGTGGATGCGGCCCGGGCAAAGGGGAAGAAAGTGTTCATGTGTGGGGAAATGGCAGGAGATCCCCTTCACATTCCCATCCTGCTGGGGCTTGGCATTCAGGAATTCAGCATGAATCCAAACGCCATTCCCCTGGCCAAGCAGACGATTCGATCCTTGAATGTTCAAGAAACACGAAGTTTTCTCTGCGATATTTTGAAGGAAAAAACAGCTCAGGCCGTCATGGAA
>JAPLJE010000293.1 GCA_026388755.1 Deltaproteobacteria bacterium
ATATCTTCCAGACCGTGATCAAATAAGAATTTGCCCCGCTGGAATTCCCGTTTGATGGCGCCAAGCCCTTCGATCAGCTTTTCGGCCTCTTCGTTCGTAATGATGGAAGCATGGGCCAGCATCTGGCAGTGGGCAATGCTGCCGTCGATGTCATAGGCGTACAGCCGCTTATCCACATCAATCGACGAGGTGAAGAGTTCAACGCTTCTATCGGTTTTTTCCTCAAATCTTCCTTCCCAGGGCTTTTCGATCATGGATCTCCTCTTTGAAACAAAACAAATGATATTCTGTAGTCGTTATCCTTTAAGCATATTCTGGATTCTTAACCTGAGTGCATTGAGCCGGATAAATCCCTCTGCGTCTTTCTGGCGATACACCGAATCATCTTCAAAGGTTGCAAAATCAATACTGTACAAAGACCGGTCCGATTTTCTTCCCAGAACCCGGCAGTTGCCCTTGTACAGTTCAAGGCGCACCTCGCCGCAGACATTCTTCTGCGTGTCATCAATCAGATTCTGCAGCAAACGCATTTCCGGAGAAAACCAGAATCCATAGTACACCATTTCCGCATATTTGGGAATCAGGGAATCCCGCAGATGCATGACTTCCCGATCGAGAGTGATGGATTCCATGGCCATATGGGCAGCCCTTAAAATGGTTCCACCCGGCGTTTCATAGACACCGCGGGATTTCATGCCCACAAATCGGTTTTCAACAATATCCGCCCGACCGATGCCGTTGCGACCGCCGAGCCGGTTCAGCTCCCGAAGTAGGGCCGCAGGAGACAGGGCCTGACCGTTGACAGCCACAGGATTCCCCTGATCAAAGGTAATTTCGAGAAATTCGTGCGTATCTGGCGCATCCTTGGGAGATACCGACATCGTAAAGATATCATCGGGCGGTGCGGCCCATGGATCTTCCAGAATGCCGCCTTCATAGCTGATGTGCAGCAGGTTCGCATCCGAGCTATAGGGCTTTGAAGGGGTTGTGGGAACCTTGATTCCGTGCTGGCTGGCAAATTCCATCAGGGCGGTTCGGGAAGTGAGCCGCCATTCCCGCCAGGGAGCAATGATGCGGATGTGCGGATCCATCGCAAAATAGGTCAGCTCGAATCGCACCTGGTCATTGCCCTTTCCGGTTGCCCCGTGGCTGACGGCGTCCGCGGCTTCAATTTTGGCGATTTCCATCTGTCTTTTGGCGATCAGGGGTCTTGCCATGGATGTTCCGAGAAGATACTGGCCTTCATAGATGGCGTTTGCCCGGAACGCCGGAAACACATAATCCTTTACAAAGGTTTCTGACAGATCTTCCACATACGCTTTGGAAGCGCCCGTGTTAAACGCGTTTTCCCGGATCTGATCCAGATCTTCATCCTGACCGATGTTCGCAGAAAATGTCACCACTTCGCAGTGATAGGTTTCAATGAGCCATTTGAGAATGACCGATGTATCCAGGCCGCCCGAATAGGCCAGCACGACTTTTTTTATCTGATCAGACATGGTAGTTCTCCTTATCTATGTAGCTATGGATCGCTATCGGTCAGCGCCCATAACCGACTCTACGGATTTATCATAAGCGCTTCGAGAATGGCCTTGTTCATGTGCATTTTGTTTTCAGACTGATCCCAGATCACCGGAAGGGGGTTATCCATCAGCTCCTCGCTGATTTCCTCGCCCCGGTGCGCCGGCAGACAGTGCATGACAATGGCGTCGTTTCGCGCATGACGGACCAGCTCCCGGTTCACCTGGTAGGCTTTAAATACCTTTTTTCGTGCTATATGCTCGCTTTCCTGTCCCATACTGGCCCACACATCGGTATAAATCACATCCGCCTCATGCACGGCCTCGACGGGATCGGAAATCACACAAATACTGCCAGTGCCAATATCCAGCGCCCGCTTTAAAATGCTGCTATTCGGATAATATCCTTCGGGACAGGATAGAACTAAATTCAACCCCAGGGTGGCAGCGGCATTGATCCAGGAATGAGACACATTGTTGCCATCCCCGACCCAGGCAATCTTGAGTCCCTCATACCCGCCCTTGTATTCGATGATGGTCATCAGATCGCTCAGCACCTGGGTCGGATGGTAAAGGTCCGTCAGCGCATTGATGACCGGAATCGTTGCATAGGCTGCAAAACCTTCCAGAAGGTCCTGAGAGAATGTCCGGATTGCAAGGCCGTCCAGATAACGGGAAAGCACTCTGGCCGTGTCCATGACCGGCTCATCCCGGGAAATCTGGGTATCTTTGGAGTTGATAAATATCGGCGTCCCTCCCAGTTGAATCATGGCGGTCTCAAATGAAACCCGCGTTCGCGTGGAGGGTTTATCAAATATCAGTCCCAGCGATTTACCGGAAAGCAGGGTTTCCCGGACTCCATTTTTTCGCCGTTCCTTTAATTCAATGGCTCTTTTAAACAGGATATCGCAATCTGATTTCGTCAGATCCAGCAGTGTCAGTAAGTCTTTCTTCACTATTCCCACCTATGATGCCAGTTTTTATGATAGGGCGTAAAAAGTCCAGCAGGCGGAACGCCGGTCGTTGCGCTACATCCTTCGTCATTGCGGCGTACCCAAAAGTACGCCTCTTTCCTCAGGATTTGCGCGCCTCGCATCTGGAGCTTTTTACAAAGCCATCCCAATTTTGACTTTTTACGAGTTCATCACCTTTGGTTTTTTATAAAAGCCCGTCCAGACAGTTGATCAGCCGGTCGATTTCCGCCTTCTGAACGATCAGAGGTGGGACAAACCGCAGGGTATTGCCTTGAACACAATTGATCACAAATCCTTTTTCCAGGCAGGCCTGAACCAGCGGAAGGCCGTCGGTGTTCAGTTCCATTCCCAGCAGTAATCCCAGTCCGCGAACATCCACAACCGAATTATGCCGGCTTTTCAAGTCCAGCAACCGCTCTTTAAAATACTGTCCCACCTCCGCGCAATGCCCGATGATGTTCTCCTGGTCAAGGGTTTTCAGTACGCAGAGGGATGCCGCGGTTACCAGATGCGTGCCACCGAATGTCGAGGCGTGAGATCCGGGAACAAACGCGGCGGCCACGGATTCTTTCGCCAGCATGGCCCCGATGGGAAGGCCATTGGCAAGGGCCTTGGCAAGGGTCATGATATCGGGTTGAACCCCGAACTGCTCGTAAGCAAAGAGTTTTCCGGTTCGGCCGATTCCGGTTTGAATCTCGTCAAAAATCAAGAGGATTCCGGTTTCATCGCAGAGCCGGCGAATATCTTGAAGAAATTCCGGATCGGCGCTGCGGATGCCGCCTTCTCCCTGAACCGGCTCCAGCAGAATGGCGCAGGTCGACGCGCTGATTTTCCCCCTGATGGCCTGAATATCGTTAAACGGCACAAAGTCAAACCCTTCCAGAATGGGTGCAAACCCCTGCTTGATTTTATCCTGGCCGGTCGCGGAAAGGGTCCCAAGGGTTCTTCCATGAAAGGACTGGTTCATGGAAATGATCCGGTACCGATCCGGCTCTCCTTTGTCTTTGAAATATTTCCGGGCCAGCTTGATGGCGGCCTCGTTGGCTTCTGCCCCGCTGTTGCAGAAAAAGACCCTGTCGGCAAAGCTGTGATCGACCAGCCATACCGCCAGTTCGGTCTGCGGAACCGTATAATAGAGATTGGACACATGCACCAGGGTTTTGGCCTGTTCGCACAGGGCCTTTGAAACCGCAGGATGAGCATGGCCAAGATTGCACACCGCAATACCGGCAACAAAATCCAGGTAAGACCGGCCTTCGGTATCCCACAGGGTACAGCCGCTCCCCCTTGAAAACACAACCGGTGTCCGCTTATAGGTTGTGGCCATCACCCTGTCGGCCTGAGCCATCCATTTGCGGGTATCCATTCGCGCCTGTTCAACTGTCATAACGTAACCTCTGTTCCGATTCCTTTGTCTGTAAAGAGTTCCAGCAGCAGCGCATGCCGCCGGGTGCCGTTGATGATATGCACTTTCTGAACCCCTCGCTCAACCGCTTCCAGGGCATATTCCACTTTGGGAATCATGCCGCCGGAAATGGTTTTTTCCTGAATCATGCGATGGGCGATTCCAGCGTTCAGCGAGGAAATGAGAACGCCTGAAGCATCCAGAATGCCATCCACATCGGTCAGCAGAATAAGCCGACCGGCGGTTAGCGCCATGGCGACATGACTGGCCACCAGATCCGCGTTGATGTTGTAGGTTTCGCCTTCAACCCCGGCGCCGACCGGCGCAATCACCGGAATAAACCCGTGTTGGGTCAGGGTATGAATGATTTCCGGGTTTATCTGCGTCACCTGCCCCACCAGGCCCGGATCAATGATTTCCGGCGGACTGTTTTCATCCGGCTGATAGACGATGTGCAGTTTTTCCGCTGTGATCAGTCCGCCGTCCTTGCCGCTCAACCCCACCGCCTTCCCGCCATGCTGGTTGATCTGAGCCACAATGGCCTTGTTCAGCTTTCCGCCCAGGACCATTTCCACCACATCCATTGTAGGCTCATCGGTCAGCCTCATGCCGCGAACAAACTGCGGGCTGATGCCCATGCATTTCAGGACCGAGTTGATCTGCGGCCCGCCGCCATGAACAATGACCGGATTCAGACCAATAAATTTCAGCAGCGTAATGTCCTGAGCAAAATCCGCTTTGAGCTGTTCATCCACCATGGCATGGCCGCCATATTTGACCACCAGGGTCATTCCGGAAAACCGGCGGATGTAGGGAAGAGATTCTACCAGGATGTCTGCGACATTCGGGGTCATAACAAGTTCCTCTATAAAATATACCGACTCAGGTCCTCGTTGCTTTTAATGGCTTTCAGCTTGGAATCCACGCGATCGCCATCGATGACAATCTTTTTTTCCTGCAGGTCCGGCGCATCGAAGAGAATGTCATCCAGAAGGCACTCCATCAAGGTGTGCAGCCGTCTGGCGCCGATGTTTTCGGTCATGGTATTGACTTCTTCCGCAATTGCGGCAATGCGTTCGATAGCGCTGGCTTCAAATGACACATCAATGCCTTCGGTTTTCAGCAGCTCCGTGTACTGAAGGATCAGGGCATTGCGAGGTTCGGTCAGAATTCTGAAAAAATCCTGCCGATTCAGAGAGTCCAGTTCCACCCGAATGGGGAAACGACCCTGAAGCTCCGGAATCAGATCCGATGGCTTGATGGTGTGAAATGCACCGGATGCGATAAACAGGATATGGTCGGTTTTGACCGAACCATATCTGGTGGTAACGGTAGAGCCTTCCACAATTGGGAGCAAATCCCGCTGCACCCCTTCCCGTGAAACATCCGGACCGTGACCGCCGCTTTTCCCGACAATCTTGTCAATTTCGTCCAGGAAAATGATTCCGGACTGTTCCACTTTTTCTCTGGCCTGCCGGATCACCTTGTCCATATCGATCAGGTTCTGGGCTTCTTCCTGAGAAAGAAGTTCCATGGCTTCCGGAACCTTGATCTTTCTTCGCCGCGTATTCTTGGGCAAAAGACCACCCAGCATATCCTTGAAATTGATGCCCATTTCTTCCATACCGACATTGGAAAAAATTTCCACGGTGGGCATGGATCTGTCGGGAACATCCAGATCCACATAGCGGTTATCCAGTTTTCCAGCGCGCAGCATACCGCGAAGTTTTTCACGGGTTGAAAACGATTCATCCACACCCGTGGTCACCACCTCAAGTTGCGTCTCCTTAGCAGTTTCCCCTTGCTGAAGCCTGGGTTTGGGGGGCAGCAGCAAATCCAGCATTCTTTCTTCGGCGATGGCTCTGGCTCTGGGTTTGATGGCATCCTGTTCTCGAGTCTTCAGCAGGTTGATGGTCAGCTCCAGCAGATCCCGGATCATGGATTCAACATCCCGTCCCACATAGCCGACCTCGGTAAACTTGGAAGCTTCAACCTTATAAAACGGAGAATCCGTCAGTTTGGAAAGCCGGCGGGCGATTTCTGTTTTTCCCACGCCGGTGGGTCCAATCAGGATAATGTTTTTCGGAGCGATTTCATCGCGAAGGTCTTCCACAACCTGCTGCCTGCGCCAGCGGTTTCTCAGGGCAATGGCCACAGAGCGCTTGGCGCGATGCTGCCCGACTATGTATTTGTCCAGTTCTATTACAATTTCAGATGGTTTCAGGGAATTCATGGGTTATCGCTGGTTGTCCTGTTAGAAGCCGTACTTCCGGAAGTTATAGGTCATGAAAAAAATCATAATTCTTCAATGGTGATGTCCGTATTGGTGTAAATACAAAGAGAGGCTGCAATTGCCATTGATTTTTCAACTATTTCAATTGGTTCAAGGGGAGAATGTCGCACCAGTGCCGTGGCAACAGCCTGGACAATCGCGCCTCCGGAGCCGATGCCGATCACACCCTCATCCGGCTCAATAATATCACCATTTCCAGACAGCAGAAAAGTCCGGCTGTCATCAACGGCAATCATCATGGCCTCCAGCCGCCTTAGATATTTATCGGTCCGCCATTCTCTGGCCAGTTCGACCGCGGCCCGGGTGAGGTTGCCGTTGAACCGTTCCAGCTTGCCTTCAAGCCGCTCGGAAAGATGCAGGGCGTCTGCCGTGGCCCCGGCAAACCCCACGATGATTTTTTCGTTATAGATCCGCCTGACTTTTTTGGCCTTATGCTTGACGATGGTGGTATTAAGCGTCACCTGGCCATCGCCGGCAACAATCACCTTCCCCATGTGTCGAAGCGCCAGTATCGTCGTTCCGTGAAATACCAATTGGGTCACCTCACTTTCTGGGATGCGCTTTGTCGTAAGTTTCCATCAGCTTGTCCATACTCACATGGGTATATTTCTGGGTGGTGGACAGCCGTTTGTGCCCCAGAAGTTCCTGCACAATCCTTAGATCCGCGCCGGAATCCAGCAGATGCGTTGCAAAGCTGTGCCGCATGGCATGAGGGAACACGGGTATGGAAAGGTTGCATTTCAGCGCCCATTTATCCAGGATACGTGCAACCGATCGGGATGTTAGTCGGCCGTTGCGATGATTCAGAAACAGCGGTCCATTTTCATAAAATCCAATGCCGTCCTGACGTGCCAGACACTCCCGATAGGCCTTCAGTGCAGCCAATGCCTTTTTTCCTACCGGTGTCATCCGCTCCTTGTTTCCCTTTCCGCAGACCCGAATCACAGACTGGTCAAAATTCACGTCATGGACATTCATGGCCGTCAACTCGGAAACGCGAAGCCCAGCAGAATAGAGCATTTCCAGTATGGCTCGATCTCTCATATGGGAAAGCGAATCCGCAGAAATCGAATCCAGAAGCCTGAACATCTCATCAATGGGAAGAAATACCGGGATAGGGCTTTCGGTTCGGGGATTTGGAATCATCTCTGCCGGACTTGCATCCAGCATGCCCTGCCTGACGAGAAATCTGAAAAATGACCGGATGGCTGAAAGCTTTCTGCCAATAGATGTTTTTGTGTTCGTTTTATAAAGATAACTGATATGCCGTCGAATCGCCAGTGCATCCAGGAGTTCAAGGGGGACTTCCTGAAGATCCTTTTCCAGAAACACCGCGCTGAGCGAAACAAATTCCTCAAGATCGTGTGCATAAGCCCTGCAGGTATTTGCGGAATATCCTTTTTCAGAAGAAAGGGCTTCGATGAAATGCCGAACCAGCGAAATTACCGGACTCAATTCACAGGGTTTCCTCTTTCCAATCGATCAGTGAATGGATGTCCTTCCAGGAACCGACTTCATGAAACGGGTGAATTTTTCGATTCCAGGGCTGCCTGAAAACGAGAGGTTCAACACCAGCATCTTTTAACTGGAAACAGGTCTCCAGCCGATCCTCAACAAAATAAGCAACCCGATGATCCAGCAGAATTTCCGCTTTGGCATCAAAGGATCCCGTTGTTATTACCTTTATCGCATCGGCATTCAGCGGCAAAATGTTTTGAATCCAGTCCAAAATCGGACCGGTATAAGGCCGGGCCGTTACAAACAGAATCGGGCTGCTGATTTTTTCAAGCCGGGTCAACACCTCTACTGCACCTGCCATTGGCTTCAGTGGAACCGAATAACTGCCATCCTGTATTCGTTGAACAATCGTTTCGATCAGATCCGCATCCATTTCAAGACAGTCCTTCAGCATATAACAGGTAATGTCTTCATAACGAAGATTCTGAACCTGATAGTCTTTTCTGGCAATGTCGAGAAACAGCGTCATGGTATCTGCCAGGACGCCGTCAAAATCAAACGCAATGGAATCTGGATCAATCATCATGCCTCAATCCA
>JAPLJE010000597.1 GCA_026388755.1 Deltaproteobacteria bacterium
GTTGGTTTCCTCGATGAACATTTCAATGGCTTCTTTCTGGGACTTATACATACTGGCGGCAATGCCGCCCATGTCCGCAATCCATCCGATTTTAATCACTTCATCCGCCAGAACCTGGTTTGCCGGCACGATTCCCATCAAAGCAATGATCACGGCAGCAATCCCGAACAAACGTATTACCTTTTTCATCGATTTCCTCCTTGCGATCCAGTTGCATTCTTAGTTGATTATTCTTCTTTCTTGTCTTCGCCATATGTCAGAACCATTCCGCCGTCATACAGCATGTCTCCGCCCACCAGGTATTTCCCGTAAGCAGAAAAGCCGAAGATAAAGAGATTGGCCACATCAACTGGGGCCATCATCTCTTTTACCCGTGAAAACCCCATCATCACATCCCGGACAACCGCCTCCTGACTGATGCCGCGCTGCTGGGCCTGGGCGGGTATCTGTTTGAGCGCCAGGGCGGTTTTGACAAAACCCGTACTGACGGTGAAGGCGCGAATCTTTCCCTTGCCTTCCGCGGCAATGGACTGGGTCAACCCCCGAAGCCCGAATTTGACGATGTTGTAGGCAGGCTTATTCAGGGTGCAGATATGGGCATGGACAGATGCCATGTTGGCGATGACGCCGCAGCCATCGGGGCTTTTCTTCATGTGGGGGATGGTCAACTGCGAAAGGAAAAGCGGGGCCCTCAGCATGAGGCGATGCATGAAATCATAGCGGTCCATGGGGAATTTATCAATGGGGTCGATATGCTGCACGCCGGCGATGTTGGCCACATATTTGATCTGCCCCAGTTTGGTCGCCTCGCCCACCGCCCGGATAACGTCTTCATCCCGGGTGAGATCGGTTCGGATAAAAACCATTTGACCGCCCATGTCCCGGGCGAGCGTTTCGGTTTCATGCCCGCCTTTTTCATCCACGTCCAATCCGATGGTAAACAACTGGTTGGCTGCGGCCGCAATGGCCGTGGCGCGGCCGATGCCACTGGCAACGCCGGTTACAATGCAGACATTGGAACAATTGAAATTGGGGTCTGAAAGAATCAGAATCTGTTCCCGTGAAATGATGGGTTCTGAAATGTCAAGGGTCATGGTGCAATATCCTTCAGTTGCTGGTTGAAATTCAATTAATTTAATATACAGCAATGTTTGTGCCAGAATCGCCGGAATATTATCGATTGAATGCAAAGGACGCTTCAGCTCAATGTGCTTGCAAGGGAAATGTAAATTGTGTATTTAAATGGATACGTATCAGACAATCAATATGTATCAATATATCTACATAGTGGGGGGAACATGAATCCATCGGGTGATTCAGATGGCAGCGGCCCGGCAGCTTCCGCAGGTACGGTCATAAACGAGCTGAATATCCTGAAGCAGAAGCTGGAGATGTTTGAGCTTATCCTGGACAGCATTCATAACGGGGTGATTGTTACCGATCCCGATGGGATTATCACGCATTTCAATAAACCCTACGGATGGTTTCTGGATGTGGATCCCGAAGCGCAGATCGGCAGACATTGCACGGAAGTGGTGGAAAACACGCGGATGCACGTTGTGGCAAAAACCGGCATTTCAGAAATCAATCAGGCACACCACCTGAAGGGGCAGGACATGGTGGTGCAGCGGATTCCCATCAAAAAAGACGGCCGGATCATTGCCGTCTTTGGACAGGTGATGTTTAAAGATGTCCGCGATGTCCGCAAGCTGGCGCAGCGGCTGTCCATGCTGGAATCCCAGGTGGCGCTCTACGAACAGGAACTGGCCAAAATGCGCGCAACCCGATATACATTTGAAAGCATTATCGGCGTCACCTCCCGAATCCATAACTTAAAGGAAGAGGCTCTCCGCGCGGCAGCCACCCATTTGCCCGTGTTGATCACCGGCGAGTCGGGTACGGGCAAAGAACTTTTTGCCCAGGCCATTCATAATGCCGGCAACCGGCGCTTAAAGCCCTTTGTTCGGATCAATTGCGCGACCATTCCCCGAGATCTGCTGGAGTCGGAGCTGTTCGGATATGAAAAAGGCGCCTTTACCGGGGCTTCTTCAACGGGAAAGCTCGGAAAATTCGAGCTGGCGCATCAGGGAACAATTTTATTGGATGAGATCGGCGACCTGCCTTTGGAGATGCAGCCCAAACTGTTAAGGGTACTTGAAGAAAAAGAATTTGAACGCATTGGCGGAACCCTTCCCATCAAGAGCGATTTTCGTTTTATAGCCGCTACTAACCAGGATCTGGGCGCCATGATCAGTGATGGCCGGTTCCGCAAAGACCTGTTTTATCGCCTCAGCGTGATTCCCCTGCATATTCCGCCGCTTCGCGAGCGCCGCGAGGACATCCTCCCGATTGCCGAAAGCATTCTGAGTCAATTGGCCCTGGATGCCGCCCTGCCTGAAATTGTCATGGACCCGCAGGCAGGCCGGATTCTTCAGCAGTATGACTGGCCGGGAAATGTCCGCGAACTCTCCAATGTTCTGGAAAGAACCGTGGCTTCCCTGGAAGGCCCAGTCATCTTCTCGCATCATCTGCCGTTTTTCCTGCAGCGGCAGATTGACGCGCTTTCTGATAGCCCATCTTCACCCATCAAACAGGTTCAGACAAAAGCCGAAATCGAGGCGATTTGTTTCGCCCTGAAGCAGGCGCAGGGAAACAAGGCCAAGGCCGCCAGGCTTCTGGGCATCCACCGCACGCTGCTGTATAAAAAAATGCAGAAATACGGCATGGATTCAAAGGTAACGTATTCCAATTGACAGATTCACTTATCTTCTCTATTCTGAATCCATAATAGATTTGTTCCTGCGTAATAATTTCTGTTTTATGGATGCGGGAACGGTTCAGAAGAGGGAAGGTGAGATATGTCGCTGACAGCCCGAAAACTCGATTATCCCTATATCACTTCGAATCCCGGCATCGCCGGGGGACGGCCGGTTATCGAGGGAACGAGGATTACCGTAAACTGCATTGCCGGATATTACCAGCTCGGCATGAGTATCGATGAGATTCTCGATAGCCTTCGACACCTGACCCCGTCCCAGGTTCATTCAGCTCTGGCTTATTACTTTGACCATCAGGACGAGATCAATTCAGATCTGGAAGAGGCTCCGACAGCGAACAGCTTGCGTTTGCCGTCCAAGAAGAACGCTGCTTCCTGACCTTCAATGTCCGGGATTTTGTGAATCTGCACAATCAGTATGTCGGACAAAACAAGGAGCATTGGGGGATCATTGTTTCCAAGCAGATGCCCATCGGGGAGACGCTCAGGCGATTGTTGAAAAAGGTTGGCTTGGCAATCCAGGCGGATTTCAAAAATCGGATTGATTTTCTGTGAGTGACTTTCACATCAATTTTATCGCCTCAGCGTGATTCCCCTGCATATTTTGCCGCCTCGAGAGCGCCGGGAGGACATCCGGACCCGCAGGCCGGCCGGATTCTCCGGCAGTATGACTGGCCGGGAAATGTCCGCGAACTCTCCAATGTTCTGGAAAGAACCATGGCTTCCCTGGAAGGCCCCGTCATCTTTCCGCATCATCTGCCATTTTTCCTGCAGCGGCAGATTGACGTGCTTTCTGTTGGCCCCTCTTCACCCATCAAGCAGGTTCAAACAAAAGCCGAAATCGAGGCGATCTGTTTCGCCCTGAAGCAGGCGCAGGGAAACAAGGCCAAGGCCGCCAGGCTTCTGGGCATCCACCGCACGCTGCTGTATAAAAAAATGCATAAATACGGCCTGGGTTCAAAAGCAGCGGTTTCCAATTGAAAGAAAGTGATCGAGACTTTTTCGTTCAGCGTCTGGAAAACGAGATCCTGCAAAAATCCAGATAGTAGCGCAGCCATTTTCTATAGAGCAGATGCAAGCCAGTTGGAACTGACCTGTTTCTCAAAATCGTCTCAAATTCTGTTTGCAACTGTAACGGGATGCTCTGCATGAATAATATCCTGAAACTGTTATATTTTTTTATTGCATGATATACGGAAAATGAATAAAGCACCAGAAATATCTTGTTAAGTATTTATCCATAATATCTTGAAAGATTGTAACGAGATAGGAAACCACCTTCTGGCAGAAGAGAGAATCTGGTATCGTAGGTACAGCCTGAGAGCGTTCAACTGTTGGGAAAATATACAGAAGCTATATAAACTTGTTAGTCGCTGGTGCAGCTCCACGTCGAGAACGCTGCGTTGCACAAGACAGGACTCCGACGCTATCTTTCGGCAACAACCTCACAATTGGGGCAGAGTGGATGCTCACCAAAGAAACGTGTGTTCA
>JAPLJE010000210.1 GCA_026388755.1 Deltaproteobacteria bacterium
CCATTATCTTCAATGCGCTCATCATCGTGGCACTCATTCCGATTGCCCTGCGGGGCGTTACCTTCCGTCCCAGGGGTGCTGTGGCGATTCTGCGGCGAAATCTGCTGATTTATGGACTGGGCGGCATCATCGCGCCGTTCATTGGCATCAAATTGATTGATATCGCCATTACATGGCTTCATTTGGCCTAAAGGAAATGCTCATGAAAACTAAGACTTTTATAAGAGAAGTGAAGCTGGCCATGATGACCACGCTGACTCTGGCCGTTTTATTGTGCGGCGTTTATCCGGCGCTTGTCTGGGGGATTGCACAGATTGGTTTTTCTTCCCTGGCAAATGGATCGCTGGTCCTTCGGGATGGCCATGTTCTTGGCAGTCGTCTGATTGCCCAGGGATTTACCGGGCAGCAGTATTTCCATCCGCGTCCATCGGCTGCGGGTGATGGCTACGATGCGGCAAATTCAGGCGCCAGTAATTTGGGGCCGCTTTCTCAGAAGCTTGTGGATCAGGTAAAAGAACGTGTTGCCGCATATCGCGCCGAGAACAGCATTGCCCTTTCCGTTAAAATCCCGGCAGATGCCGTAACCGCATCCGCCAGCGGCCTGGATCCCCACATCAGCGTCAGAAATGCTGAACTCCAGTCCGCTCGCGTTGCCAGTGTCAGAGGGATATCCGAAGCCGCGGTTCGAAGCCTGATCCGCAGCCATACCGATGGACCCGATCTTGGCTTTCTTGGCGAACCCGGCGTGAACGTTTTTGAACTTAATCTTGCACTTGATGCAAGCAAGGGGTAAGCAAGTCCCATGACATCCGACGATAAGGCTCTCAGTTTTCTCAGATTGATCCGCCGCTCTCAGCGCGGCAAGCTGAAGATTTACCTGGGTTATGGACCGGGCGTTGGAAAAACATGGCAGATGCTCCTTGAAGGCCACCGTATCAAACAGGAGGGGATCGATGTTGTCGTGGGACTGGTGGAGACACACGGCCGCCTTGAAACAGCCGGGCTCGTTGAAGGCCTTGAAGTCATCCCGCGTCGCCGGATTCAGTATCACGGAATCACGATTGATGAGATGGATCTGGATGCTGTTCTGGCGCGTCAGCCCAAAGTGGCGTTGGTTGATGAACTGGCGCATACCAATGCTCCCGGCGGAAAAAATCTGAAACGCTACCAGGATGTTCAGATTCTTCTGGATGCAGGCATTCACGTGATCAGCACACACAATATCCAGCATCTGGAAAGCCTCTATGACACGGTAGAAACCCTTGTGGGCGTAAAAGTGCACGAACGGCTGCCGGATTCCGTGCTTTTTGATGCGGATGAAATCGTGAATGTGGACCTTGCGCCTCAGGACCTGCTGCAACGCTTGCGCGAAGGCAAGGTTTATCCGAAAGAGCGGGTGTCCACAGCCCTTGAGAATTTCTTTCAGCGAGCCAACCTGGATGAGCTTCGGGAACTGACGCTTCGGGAACTGGCTTCACAGATCGATATCAAACGCCGCAGCGCCCCCAAAGAGGAGCAGCGTGCCGCACCCGATCAGGTGATGGTGTGTCTGAGCTCGCGAGGACCCAACAGCGCCATGTTGCTTCGCTATGGGTCCCGGCTTGCCGGACGCCTGAACCGTGACTGGTATGCCGTCTATATCCAGACGCCGAGTGAAGCGCCTACCGTTATTGACGCGACAACGCAGCGCTACCTGCTGGATACCCTGACGCTGGCCAATGCGCTTGGCGCAATGGTCTTTACCTACAAAGGCGAAGACATCGCGGATACGATTCTGCACTTTGCCAGGGAATACCGCGTGGGGCACATTGTCATCGGCCGCCCCAGTCCGCTGCCTTTCTGGAAGAACTGGCTGGGCAGAAAGACGCTTGTCGAGCGGCTGATTCTAAAAGCAAAGGGATTGACCATCGTGGTTGTCGATCCGCGAACAGAAGATAAGGAGGAAGTATGACAATAAAAACAAAGCTGTCATTGGGTTTGGGATTCCTGTTCTTGATTATTTTCGCACTTGCTGCGTTTTGTTCCAATCATGTGGGAAAATTGGCTAAAGAAACCGACAATATTCTGAAAGACAATTATAATTCCCTTGTTTATTCCAGGAACATGATTTCCGCCCTCGAGGATATGAAAAATTCCATCAGCAGCGCCCTGTTTAATCCGGGTGATACGGGTATAAAATCGGATTATTATCAAAATTTGTTCGAATCCGGAAGAGCCGTATTTGAAACGAATTTAAAATCGGAAAATAATAACATTACGGAGATTCATGAAAAAGAAACTGTCGAGAGGCTCAATCATGACTATGAGATGTATTTGAAGCTCTGTATTCAGATGAAGAATGGCGTGGTCGGAAGTTCCGTGTATTTCAACGACTTTCTGCCTGCCTGCGAAAAACTGAGGCAATCCATCAACGCCATTTATGACATAAACATGCAGGCAGTCGTTCGGAAAAGCCAGTTGGTAAAGCAGGACTCCGCCGGTTTTTTTACCTCCATGGCTGTGACAGCAACACTCTGCGTCCTGTTGGCCTTGGGATATTTCTGGTATTTCCCGCTTTATATTTCCACCTCCTTTGGTTATCTGGCGGAGAGAATCCGTAATTTGCTGAAAAACATGGGCATTGCATTTGACATAAATACCAGGGACGAGGCTTTTGTCATTCTGCAGGCCATAAACTTGCTCGAAAATAAACTGGGTGTGAAAAC
>JAPLJE010000130.1 GCA_026388755.1 Deltaproteobacteria bacterium
CTGGATGGACGGGGCAGTTGCCTGCCTGGTGGGGGTCAATATTCTTTATACCGGCGGAGTGCTGCTGCATCAATCCTTTGCGGGGCTGATGAACGCATCGGATCCCGGACTCCTTAAGGAAATATGCAGCCTTCTGGATGAAAACCGGAAAGAAGCCTGGATTGACGTCCACCAGTTACGTGCCTGGTCTTCGGGAAATCTCATTCATATCGATTTTCATCTGATTCTACCGCGCAGCTTTTCCCTTGAAGATGCCCATCTGGAGGCCAAGGAAGTTGAAAATATTCTGAGCTGTCATTTCAGTGGGAATGCAAGCGTCCTGATCCATCTGGACCCCTGCATTGAACCGGATTGTCCGATATGTTCCAGGTATCAGTGCGGGGAGCGAGTCTTGCCTTTGGATGGACAGTTCACCTGGACCGTAGTGACCACCACAATGAAGGGCTGGGGAGGAGACCGACTCAAGACGGTTAAAACGTCATGAAATGCGCTGCAACCTGCTTCATTTATTCCTGGAAGTGGCTGTGCACCCGCCTTTGAATAATTCCTTAAAACCAGAGCCTAAAAGCAAAACCGGGATCGATCCATG
The DNA here is from genome assembly GCA_026388755.1 of Deltaproteobacteria bacterium. Classification (GTDB taxonomy): domain Bacteria; phylum Desulfobacterota; class Desulfobacteria; order Desulfobacterales; family Desulfatirhabdiaceae; genus RAAP-1. The sequence goes on from JAPLJE010000130.1 coordinate 590, forward strand.
ACACAGGCGCCATCATTTATCGCTGCTTCCTTCCGGACCTGACGAGGTTCACGAGTGTCTGTTGCATGGCGGCCGGTCAGCCAGAAGGCCACGGATTCCAGGAGGTTATCCTTCAGCGGGAATTCAGCTCCGATTGCATCGGAGCATAGCACAACCATTAAAAGTATACCCCAAATCCAGCTATTAGCAAGAAAAAAATGGGTTCTCTCCGTTTAATCCCTTCCATGCAGAGTAATAATTGACTTTTAACGATTCCCTCAGTATGAATCCCAATTATAGGGTGCGATATACCGAGTGTCCACGCTAATAGAAGATGAACCCGTGAACGGGTACAGGATTGATTTGATATAAGGAGAACCAATGGACTTACATGCATATTGCCCGCATAAGATCATGCGCGCAGAGGAAGCGATTTCCCATATTCGAAAAGGCAGCAGGGTGTTTATCGGCACCGGTTGCGGAGAACCTCAGCACCTGATTCGGGCTATGGTCATGGATCTTTCCATGCAGGACATCATGGTCTACCAGATGCTATCCTACACCCTGGCTGAATATATCGATGATCCGTCTTTTACCCGGCGGTTTTCGCTCAAACTTTTTTTTATCAGTAGAACCATGCGAAAAGCTGCTTTTGAAGGAAAAATAGATTATATCCCCGCTTACCTGTCCCAGATCCCCAGGCTTTTTGCCAGCCATCGCATCGGCCTGGACGTGGCGCTTATTCAGGTGAGCCCTCCGGACAAGTTCGGGTACTGCAGTCTAGGTGTTTCGGTGGATATCACCCGCTCCGGCATGGAAAACGCATCCATGGTCATTGCCCAGATCAATCCCCTGATGCCCAGAACTTGGGGAGACAGTTTTGTTCATCTGGATGATATCGATTTTCTGGTGATTCAAGAGGAGCCAATTGTACAAACCCAGGTCAGGCGCCCCAACACGGAAGTGATTCAGCGAATCGGACATTACATTTCCCAGCTTGTCGATGACGGAGCAACGCTTCAGATCGGCTTTGGCAACCTTCCCGATGCCATTCTGCCCTATC
>JAPLJE010000615.1 GCA_026388755.1 Deltaproteobacteria bacterium
ATCGTGGCATCCGTTATGGTCAGGCGATCTGTCATGGCCGCGGAAAGACCTGATTTTTTCCCCTCCACAACATCTCTGAAGTTTTCCTGCTGAATGATGGCGGCATTTTCACGAATCAGTTCCGCCAGCTTCAGCAGCATGGCATTTTTTAGAGAGGTCTGGCATCTGGCCATTTCCCGTGAGGCTGTCTTAGCCGCTCTGGCCATATCGATGACAATGGACTCAACACTCATGGATTCCTCCCAATTCCGTGGTAATTACCAGATTGTCCCTGTGAATAACTTCGTCATAGGGTTTTTCCCCCAACCGTTCCTGAATCTGGCGGGACTGAAGCCCCATGATTTTTCGGATGTCCACACTACTGTAATTCACCAGTCCCGTGCCCAGAATATCGCTTTCCACGGTTTTAAACTCAACCGGCGCGCCAATCCCAAAGTCGCCTTCGACACCGACGATGCCACTGGAGAGCAGGCTCTTTCCCCGTTTGAGGACGGCCGTTGCCGCGCCCTGATCGATCACGATAACGCCTTCGGGCTTAAGTGAATAGCCGATCCAGCATTTCCGGCTGGGCAGCCGTTCGGCCTGAGGAACAAAAAACGTGCCGTAGGATCCGCCATCAAAAAGCTTTTCCAGGATGTCCGGAACATTGCCGTTGGCGATCACCATGGGAACGCCGGCAGATGTTACTTTTTTTGCGGCCTTGATCTTGCTGAGCATACCGCCGGTCCCCAGGGACCCCGGAATATCGCCGGCAACTTTCTCCAGGCTTTTTTTAAACGTCGTGACCATTGGAATCAGTTCGGCATCGGGATGGGTCCGGGGATCTTTGGCATACAGACCGTCGATATCGGACAGGATGATCAGAATGTCGGCGTCCATCAGCAGCGCAATCATGGCCGCCAGATTGTCATTGTCGCCGAATTTGATGGATTCAATGGCAACCGTATCATTCTCGTTGATAATGGGAACCACCTGCCAGGAAAGCAGCGTATAGAGGGTGTTTCTGGCATTCAGATAGCGCTTGCGATTATTCAGGTCATCGCTGGTCAACAGGATCTGGGCAACCTTGTTTCCATACCGTTCAAACGCGTTTTCGTATTCCATGATGAGACTGGCCTGGCCCACTGCCGAGACGGCCTGGCGTTTGGGAATTTCATCGGGCCTTTTGGTGAGACCGATCTTGCGGATACCGGCGGCCATGGCGCCGGATGTCACCAGAATGACTTCCAGGCCCCGGTCAATCAGTCTGCAGATCTGACGGCTGATGGACCGGACAACGTTCAGGTCCAGGCCGCTGTCCTCGGTCAGCACATTGCTGCCTACCTTGACAATCACCCGTTTGGCATTGTCAAAACTCGTTTTCCTGTCGGTTTTCATCGGCTGCATCCAGAAAGCTAACAATGGTTGATAGCAAATCGTCAATACCCGATCCGGTTACGGCGGATATCCGAACCAGAGATCTTTTGGGAGATCTTTTGGCCGGATGCGATCCAATGGCCTTCTGAAATCTGTCCGCAGCCTCTTCTGCCCCGGTAAGATCCATCTTGCTGAGTACAACAATCTGTGGCTTTTGGCTGAGCAATTCGCTGTACATGGCCAGTTCGTGGTTGATGGTTTCATAATCCTTAAGCGGATCATCTGGATCAATCGCGGAAACATCAATCAGGTGAACCAGGAAACGGGTGCGCTCGACGTGCCTTAAAAATTGAATCCCGAGCCCTGCACCCGCATGAGCCCCCTCAATCAGGCCCGGAATATCGGCAACCAAAAACGCTTCTCCGCCCCAGCGGGGTTTAACGACGCCAAGATTCGGGATAAGCGTGGTGAACGGATATGCCCCGATTTTGGGACGGGCGGAGGAAATCGCGGAAATCAACGTGGATTTTCCGGCATTGGGAAGCCCGACCAGACCGACATCGGCAATCAGTTTCAGTTCCAGGCGGATGTTTAAGGTCTCGGCAGGTTCGCCTGGCTGAGCAAACCGCGGGGTTTGATGCGTTGAGGTTTTGAAGTGGGTATTTCCCTGCCCTCCCCTGCCGCCTTTTGCCAGAACAAAGGTTTCATCGGGGTTGACAAAGTCTTTGATGGGTTCACCCGTATCGGCATTGACGATCAGGGTGCCGGGAGGAATTTCAACGATCAGGTCATCACCGTCTTTTCCGGTTCTCTGGTTTCCCTCGCCGCCGGAGCCGTTTTGAGCCTTGAAGAATTTTTTGTAATTAAAATCATAAAGCGTGCGTTTCCGGGATGAAGTGACCAGGATGATGTCCCCGCCCCTTCCACCGCTGCCGCCATCCGGGCCGCCTTTGGGAATGAACTTCTCTCGCCGGAAACTGACGCAACCGCTGCCGCCTTTGCCGGACTCAACTGTAATATTCGCTTCGTCTATAAATTTCACTCGGCATAAACGCTGACTTTTTTACGGGTACGGCCGTACCGTTCGTATTTGACAACACCATCCATCGTGGCAAAAAGCGTATAATCCTTTCCACAACCCACATTGTTACCCGGATGAATCTGGGTTCCCACCTGGCGAACCAGAATGTTTCCAGCTCGAACTATTTCACCGCCAAAACGTTTGACCCCTCTGCGCTGGGCATTACTGTCGCGACCGTTTCGTGAACTGCCGCCTGCTTTTTTATGTGCCATATCCTGATCTCCACGTCACCTGTCAATAATTACATTCAAACAAATACAAGCAAATCATGATCCATTTCGGTTCAAACCCGACATTCGGGTTTAGACCTCGATGCTGTCAATTTTTACGGCTGTATAATCTTGACGATGACCTTGTTTTTTGCGATAGCCTTTCCGGCGTTTGAATTTAAAAACGATGATTTTATTCCCCCGGTCCTGTTCCACAATACGCGCATTGACTTTCGCGTTCTCAAGAACCGGTTTGCCCACGGAAAGATTTTCACCATCCGAATAGAGAAGTATCTGATCAAAAGCCACAGACGATCCGACTTCCCCTGGAATTTTCTCAATTCTCAGCGTTTCACCCGTCTGAACCCTGTATTGTTTTCCGCCCGTTGCAACTACAGCGTACATATCCTTGACCCTCCTTGAAACAACAAATAATAGACGTTTTAAAATCCCTAATTTTTAATCTATTTGTGAATAATGTCAAGATTTTTCTGTGACAGAAATGGAAAAAATGATATATTTGAAAGAAATAAGAACCCCAGTCCCGGAACAATCGATAAACTAGCGGAGTCGTGCCATGAACTCATTTTCAGAGGTTACCATCATACACAAAGACGTGGATAAAATCCAGTCTGTTTCCATCGATCTCATCGGCGAGGAACCGCTTTCGATCCGGATTGACGGAAAGCCCTACTCGGTTGTCATGCGAACCCCCGGGGATGAGATTGCCCATGCCGCAGGGTTCTGCCTGACCGAAGGCATCGCGGACTTTCCGGAAGACATCACGGCCCTTGCCTGCTGCGATGGTTCGGACAGTAATGTGGTCACGGTGGCACTGACAGAAAAACAACGGCTGAAAATCGCCGGATACCTGGATCGGCGGGGTTTCATCAGCCAGACCAGTTGTGGTATCTGCGGAAAAGAACTGGTGCAGGACATATCGACAGCCATCGTGCCACTCAGCGACAATACCCAGTTCAAAATCAGCAGCGCCGTCTCCTGTATTGAGGATTTTTCCAGCCATCAGCCCCTTCGCCGGAAAACCCGGGCCACCCATGCCGCCCTGATCATCGGCGCCAACACCGAGGTGCTGTCATCCGCCGAGGACGTAGGCCGCCATAATGCCGTGGACAAGGCCATCGGCAAATTATTCCTGGACCATACCCTTCCCCGTGCTAAAGGGCTGGTTCTATCCTCCAGGATCAGCTATGAACTGGTTCAAAAAGCTGCCCGCGCCGGCATTCCCATTGTCCTTGCCGTATCCCGGCCAACCTCACTGGCTGTGAACCTGGCCTCCCGCCTCAACATGACCCTGGCCTGCCTGGCCCCGAAAACCGGCTTGTATGTGTTTTGCGGAGAGCAGAGACTGATTGCCTGAAAACACGTGAATCGTGAAAGGAAATCCCCCCCCCCCCCCCCCCCCCCCCCCCCCCCCCCCCCCCTCCCACCCATTCTCTTCTCACATGCGTTAGAGTATACGCCATACATGTTACTTCCAATAAACAGATCCGCCGCTGCCGAATAATCAGCCCGAACCCATATACCGATACCCATGCAAACCAGCACTCAACATAAAAAAATTATTGCGGACAACCGAAAGGCCCGATTCAATTACTTCATCGAAGATGAGTATGAGGCGGGGATCGTCCTGAAAGGCACCGAAGTCAAGTCCATGCGAAACGGCAAAGTCAACATCAAGGACGCGTATGCCAAGATTCAGAACGACGAGGTTTTTCTCTATCAAATGCATATCGGCGTTTACGCCTTTGCCTATTACGAAAACCATGATCCGCTGAGGGTCCGCAAACTGCTGCTTCACCGGAAGGAAATCGATAAGCTTTACAGCAAAGTCAACGAAAAAGGGCTGTCCCTGATTCCGCTTCAGGTCTATTTTGTCAATGGCAAGGTCAAAGTCAAGATCGCGCTGGCAAGAGGCAAGCACCTCTACGACAAAAGGGAAACCATCAAAAAACGGGATGCGCAGCGGGATTTTGACAGGGGGCAAAGATAGATTGTCATTCATGCACGCTATTGACAACACAGTCGGCTTGATATAAAATTAGTATAGATCTTGTTCTTTAACATCATCTCCGCAAAAGGGGGGCGTAACGGCTTCGACGGGGATATTGAAACTTTGGCTGCATACCGAGCTCCTGCCTGCTCGTTAAACGACAGGAATAAATATAATCGCAGACGATTATAACTACGCTGTAGCCGCTTAGGCTACCGTCCTGTCGGATTACTCCTGCGGATCCGATAAGGGCGTCAACAGCGGGATAGTTGGCTTCTGTACGCCTGATTCAAAGCCAGCGAAACTCATATCGGGATAACTGCTTAAGGATCCAGCCTGAAGGAGCCGTAAGTGGTGACAATCAAACTTCAGGATATGTATGTAGACGTCAAAGCGGAAAGTTTTCGGACGCGGGTTCAACTCCCGCCGCCTCCACCATTACACAATCCAACACAGTCCATTAAAATCCAATTTTCTTCAGAACCCCTTAGAAATAAGGGGTTTTTTTGTTGCCTATTGTCCAACAACGTGCTAAGAAAACCATCAGAATCCAGACATTTTGCGGGTAACCCTGGGGGTAACTCCAAAATATCCCCCCACAAAGTCCTCAAAGTTACCCACAAAAACAGGGAACCTTTTATTATCAGGATCGAGAGCATGCGGGTAACTTTGAAAAAGTAATCCGCATGCCAAAAAAGTTACCCACCGGAAGAGAGGCAATTATGGCACTGACAGACATGAAGATCAAAAACGCAAAACCACAGGACAAACCATATAAAAATGCAGACGGCGACGGATTGACCCTTATCGTGACCACTGCCGGCGGAAAATGGTGGCGATTCAGATACAGATTCGAGGGTAAGGAAAAAGCTCTGTCATTCGGAACTTACCCAGAAATCAGCCTGAGCACCGCCAGAGAAAAGCGGCTCGAAGCCCGGAAACAAGTGGCTGCTGGGATTGACCCTGGCGTTCTCCGTAAAGAAGCCAAAACCGAAAAAATTGAATTCACGGAAAACACATTTGAAAAAATCGCCAGAGAATGGCATGATAAATTGATTCACATATGGACTCCGGGGCATGCGGTAACGATCACCAACAGGCTCGAACGCGATCTTTTTCCGATGATAGGCCATAGACCCATCAAGGAAATCAAAGCTTCTGATATTCTTGACGCCTTACGAACGGTTGAGTCTCGCGGGGCTATTGAGACAGCTCACCGGATAAAGACAATATGCAGCCAGGTTTTCCGATATGCCATAGCAACTGGAAGGGCTGAATATGACCCCACCTTGAACCTAAAGGGTGCACTTCAACCCGTTGTTGAGAAACACCATTCCGCCATTGTTGAACCTGACAAGATTGGAGGGCTTTTAAGATCAATCGACGGGTATCAGGGAACATTTACCGTGTTATGTGCACTGAAGCTGGCGCCGCTGCTTTTTGTCCGTCCGGGGGAATTGCGACAGGCTGAATGGACCGAATTTGATTTTGACGCCGCACAGTGGACGATACCGGCTGAGCGCATGAAAATGAAAATTTCACATATCGTGCCGCTATCCTCACAGGCAATGGGTATACTGGAATCGCTGAAGCCGTTTACCGGCGATGGCAGGTATGTTTTCCCATCGCCCAGAACAACGTCAAGGCCGATGAGTAATAACGCGATCCTTTCGGCGCTGCGGCGCATGGGATACGAAAAAGATGAAATGTCCGGGCACGGATTCCGGGCAATGGCCAGAACGATCCTTGATGAAGTGCTTCAGTTTCGTCCTGATTTTATTGAACACCA
>JAPLJE010000125.1 GCA_026388755.1 Deltaproteobacteria bacterium
AACATCCTCTCCGATCTCTGTGTGGCGCTGGTGGATCCCCGGGTGCAGTTCAGCCATGGGCGATAAAGGAAAGCTGCCGTGACCCTCAGTCCCCTGACCCGGAAAAAACTTCGGCGCTTCAAGTCGATCAAACGCGGTTATTACGCGTTTATTCTTTTTCTGGCCCTGACTGTGGCATCCCTGTTTGCGGAGGTTCTGGTCAACAGCCGGGCCCTGGTTGTCCATTATCAAGGCCGTTATTATTTTCCCGTATACGGTTCCATGATTCCCGGAACCGGCTTTGGCCTGGATTACCCTTATGAAACCAATTACAGAGAACTTTCCCGGCGATATCGGGCCGAAGGCGGCGCCGACTGGGTGCTGATGCCGCTGATTCCCTTCAATCCCCTTGAAAACGATCTTCGAAAAGAGGAATACCCGCCCTTTGCGCCTTCTTTTAAAGACAGGCATTTTCTGGGCACCGATACCTCCGCCAGGGATATGGCGGCCCGACTGGTTTATGGCTTTCGCATTGCCATTTTTTTCTCCCTGACGCTACTGGTTGTCAATTACCTGGTGGGCGTTACGGTGGGGTGCGCCATGGGATACTGGGGCGGGAAATTTGACTTGTTTCTTCAGCGAATTATCGAGATCTGGTCGAACATCCCGTTTCTGTATGTCATCATCATCATCTCATCGATCGTGGTTCCGAATTTTTTCCTGCTGATCCTCATCATGGTGTTTTTCGGATGGACCAGCCTGACCTGGACCCTTCGCACCGTGACTTATAAGGAACGGGCCAGGGAATATGTTCTGGCTGCAAAAGCCCTGGGTGCTTCGGATTTTCGCATTGTTTTCAAGCATATCATTCCCAACACCGTTTCCGTGATTGTCACGTATGCGCCGTTTTCCGTTTCCGGCGGCATCGTGGCATTGACTTCTCTGGATTATCTGGGTTTTGGACTGGCGCCTCCCACTCCGAGCTGGGGAGAACTGCTTCAGCAGGGATGGGATAATATGGATGCCTGGTGGATTGTGGGATCGGTTATTTTTGCAATGATCCTGACCCTGATGCTCGTGACGTTTATCGGCGAAGCCGTGCGGGAAGCCTTTGATCCGAAGCTGCACAGTACGTATGAATGAGGCGAAAGGTCTTCTATTTTCTGACTTCAAATATATCACATCGAAAGGGAATGACAATGCCAAAACCGCTGGTAGTAATACTTTCGGGGCTTGTTTTCGTGCTGATCCTATCCGGGTCGGCGGTTGCCGGGCCAAAGCTGCCGGAGGATATTCAGTGGCTGACCAATGATTCGGATTCGGTTTATGCTTCTTCGGATGCGGTTAAGGGCGGCACCCTGAACACCGCCATCTTGAGTTTTCCCATGACGTTCCGGACGGTCGGACCGGACTCCAATGGCAGTTTCCGCAGCGCCATTCTGGACAATGATCTCAGCTTGATCAACATTCATCCCAACACCCTGAACATCATTCCCGAGCTGGCCACGCATTGGGCCTTCGGGAAAGATAAAAAGTCCATGTATTTCAAACTGAACCCCAATGCCAAATGGTCGGACGGAAAGCCGGTGACAGCCGCCGATTATGTATTTACCCTAGAATTCATGCGCTCTACCCACATTGTCGCTCCCTGGTACAATGATTATTTCACACAGGAAATCGACAGCGTTATTGTTTTTGACGATTATACGATTGCCGTTGTGGGTACAAAGGCAGAGCCTGACCTTCATCTGAAACTGGGAATCAACCCGACGCCAAGGCATTTTTACGGAACTCTCGGCCCGGATTTTGTGGCCCGATATAACTGGAAAGTCGTACCCAACACGGGGCCCTACCTGATCGACGACTTTCAAACCGGAAAATACATCCGGTTTAAACGCAAAAAAGACTGGTGGGCCCAGGATTTGAAGTATTTCAAGAACCGTTTCAATGTGGATCGTGTAAACTATACGGTGGTCCGGGATTTCAACATGCTTTGGGAGTATTTCAAGAAGGGAAAGGAAGATGTTTTTGGACTGACCATCCCCAAATACTGGCACGATAAGACTCAAATCCCTGTTTTTGAAAAAGGGTATGCGCATAAAATCTGGTTTTTTAACGATACCCAGCAGTCGGCCATGGGCTTGTGGCTGAATCAGGACCGGGACATCTTCAAGGACCCGAATGTCCGGTATGCGTTCAGCCATGCCATGAATATTGAAAAAGTGATCGATCAGGTGCTTCGCGGGGATTATTTCCGGCTGGAGCAGGCATTCATGGGATACGGTCCTTATACCAACGACACCATCCAGGCCAGGCGCTTTGACCTGGAAAAAGTGGATCACTACATGAAGGCTTCGGGCTGGCATCGGGGTACGGACGGAATCTGGGAAAAAGAGGGCAAGCGCTTTTCGGTTGAAGTGACGTATGGCTTTGAAGAGCACACCCCAAGGCTGGTGGTGCTTAAAGAAGAGGCTAAAAAAGCCGGCATCGAGCTTTTGCTGCAGCAGAGCGATCCGACCGCGGCATTCAAGAAATTCCTGGAAAAAAATTTCGATGTGGCCTGGATGGGCTGGAGCACTTCCTTAAGGCCCCAATACTGGGAGCATTTCCATTCCATCAATGCCCATAAGCCGCAGACCAACAAC
>JAPLJE010000208.1 GCA_026388755.1 Deltaproteobacteria bacterium
CGATCCGCTGCTGACCATTCCATTCGCCGGACTGGTCGGATTTCTCCTAGGGGTCATCTGCTACCTGGGGTTCGTGAAATACCTGATTCGCGGACCCATGGTGGCGCAGCTTCTGGGCACGTTCGGGCTGATGCTCGTTTTGAGAAACCTGGCCCTGTTTCTGTTCGGCTCAGAAGACCGCACCATCCACGAAGGCATTCTGGTCGGGCAGAGCTTTGATCTGGGAATGGGAATCATCCTTCCGGCCACCAAGCTGGCTGCCGCTGTTTTATCGGTCGTGTCATTTTCCGCAATCTGGCTTCTGATCAACCGGACCCGCATCGGAAAGGCCCTGATGGCAACAGCCTTGAACGCCCAGGGCGCACGTTACATGGGTATTCCCACCGAGCGGATGAATGCCTTTGCTTGGGGAATCGGCGGTGCGACCGTGACCATGGCTGGGGCACTTCTGGTCAATTTCTGGTCGGTGACGCCATATGTCGGCCTGCTTTTTACCATGATCGCGTTTGCCATCGTGGCTCTGGGGGGATTCGGAAGCATTCCCGGCGCATTTTTCGCAGGTCTCATCGTGGGCCTGATTACCGAACTGCCGGGAATCTGGGATTTTATTGCCGAGATGACCGGTTTTGACTGGATGGCCTCTGTTCCCATGACGTCTTTTAAATACACCTGGGTGTATCTGGCGTATTTTCTCAGCATGCTCATTCGGCCAAGGGGATTGTTTGGATGGAGACACTAAAGAACGCGCTGGATTTCTCCGATTTTCCCAGGCTGGATTTGACCCTTGCCGGCACCGTGGCCATTTTTCTGATCGTGTTCCCCTTTTTTAGCCACTCGTCCTTTGCCATGTCCACCTTGATCCAGTTTCTGATGTTTTCCCTCTATGGCATGGGATGGAACACCATCGGCGGATACGGCGGTCAGGTAGACCTGGGAAAGGCCCAGTATCTGGGCATCGGTGCCTATACTACCGCGGTCATGCTGCTGCGTTGGGACACGCCTTTCTGGGTCTCCATGCCCGTCGGCGTCATGCTTTCCGTTACATGGTCTTTTATCATCGGCTACCCCCTGTTTAAACTGAAAGGCCATTATTTTGCCATCGCCACCATCGCCACGTCCCTGGTTCTGAAGGACTTTTTCGAAGTCTGGGACCTGGTCGGTGGCTCCCGCGGCATCGAAATCCTGGCCGGCAAGTATCAAACGCCGGATTTCGTCCACCTGATATTTAAAGGAGACGACTATTACTATTATGTGATTCTGTTTTTTTTCTTTACCGGCATCCTTTTCATGAACGCATTCCGAAAATCCCGCCTGGGCTTTCAGCTCCGGTCCATCAAGAACAACGAAGATATTGCCCGGTCCCTAGGAATCAATGTGCACTGGGCCAAGATCAAAACCTATGCCATTGCCACTGCCTTTGTCAGCGCCGTGGGATCGTTTCACGCCTGCTATGTCAAGAACATCGAGCCGGAAGATACCATGAGCTTGGACATCTCCATTCTGATCGCGCTCATGGCAATGCTGGGCGGCGCCGGATCCTTGTGGGGACCCATTATCGGTGCCGCGGTCCTGGTGCCGCTGAAAAGCTATCTGAAGGAATGGCTGGGTGCTCAGGCCGGCATGGTGGGCATTGACCTGATTCTTTACGGCGCCATCATCATGATCATTTCGGCAGCCGAGCCCCGCGGCATCTGGGGCATGGTGGATAAAGTCAGACGGAGGAAACGCAGCTGATGGCGATTCTGGAAGTATCGGAACTTACCAAGCGGTTCGGGGGGCTTACGGCCAACAATTCAATTTCCTTTCAGGTCTCGGAAGGAGAAATGCTGGGGCTGATCGGGCCAAACGGCGCCGGAAAGACCACGCTCTTTAACTGCATTGCCGGTCTGCATCCGATCGATGACGGAACCGTTCGCTTTAACGGAAAGGACATTACCCGCCTTGCATCCCATGAAATCGCCAGGCTCGGGCTTGCCAGAACCTTTCAGATTATGGTGGCATCCGGCGATCTGAATGTCCTTGAAAACATCATGATCGGCTGCTTTATGCACACCGCATCCAGGATAAAGGCTAAGGCGGAAGCTGAACGGATTTTAAAGGATATGGAGCTGTCGGATCTGGGGGGGTACCTGGTCAGCGAACTGCCGGTGGCGGCCCAGAAGCGGGTGGCCATGGCCACAGCCCTCGGTACCCGGCCAAAACTCCTTCTCCTGGATGAAGTGGCTGCCGGACTCAATCCCAGCGAAATCGATGGCATCACTGCCACCATCCACCGAATTCACGCACAGATGGGGGTGACGATCATGCTGATCGAGCATGTGATGGAAATGGTGATGAACCTCAGTCAGCGGGTTGTGGTTCTGGACTACGGCCAGAAAATCGCCGAAGGTGACCCCCGGTTCGTCGTAAAGGACCCGAACGTGATCAAGGCCTATCTCGGCGAACGCTATGCAAAGGAACATGCCTGATGCCCCCCGTTCTTGAACTCAACCATATCAAGGTGCGGTATTCCGGGCTGCCGGTCGTTCAGGACATCAGCCTTGCGGTGAATGCGGGCCAGACCGTCTGCGTGGTCGGGGCCAACGGCTCCGGTAAATCCACATTGCTGCGGGCCATTATGGGGACCCAGAAAATCTTTCACGGCGAGATTCTTTTTCAGGGACTGCCCATTCATCACCTGAGCACCGAAGCCATTGTTCGGAAAGGGATCGTCTATGTGCCCGAAGAAAAAATGCTGTTTAAACCCTTGTCGGTTGCGGACAACCTGCTTCTGGGGGCATACACCTTAACAGACGCCAATCGCATTCAGGAGAATCTGGCCTATGTGTTCGGCATGTTTCCGCGGCTGAAGGAAAGATGTAATCAGGCGGTCTCCACCCTCTCCGGCGGTGAGCAGCAGATGGTGGCCGTGGGAAGGGGTCTGATGAGCAATCCCCGGATCCTCATGCTGGATGAGCCGTCTCTGGGACTGGCCCCGCGCCTGGTGGACGAGCTGCTGGATACGGTGGTCAAGCTGAAAAATGAAGGCATGACAATTTTGCTGGTGGAGCAAAACGTTCGTGAAGCCCTGGGCATCGCGGATCATGGATACATTCTGCAAACCGGCAAAATCGTTCAGGAGGGAACCGGAAAAGAGCTTCTTGAAAGCAACGTGGTGCAGAAAGCCTTTCTGGGGCTTTAAACTGATGAAAGTGAATGCCAACACATATTCGTCATTGTTTTGCGCGGACGTACGGATCGGGCCAGGGAATGTCTTCGCCGAGGCTCTGCGCGGCGTGAAGTGGCCAGTAGGGATCCCGCAGCATCTGTCTTGCCAGAAATACCGCATCGGCGTCGCCGCATACCAGTGTCTGCTCTGCCTGCTGGGCATTCGTGATCAGGCCCACGGCTGCCGTAGGCATTTTCACTTCCTGGCGAATGGCTGCGGCAAAGGATACCTGAAATCCCGGGGCAACAGGAATTTTTGCATCCGCAACCAGTCCGCCGCTGGAACAATCGATCATATCGATACCGATCTCGCGCAGCTTCCGGCACAACCAGACGGACTGGCCAAGATCCCACCCGCCTTCAACCCAGTCCGTTGCCGAAATGCGGACAAAGACCGGCAGTGATGCCGGCCAGACATCGCGGACGGCCTTGGCGACCTGCAGCGGGAATCTGGTGCGGCCCTCAAAGTCCGCGCCGAATTCATCCGCGCGGTGATTGGATAGCGGGGACAGAAAAGAGTGGAGCAGATATCCGTGTGCCATGTGGATTTCGATGACCTTAAAGCCCGCGATCAGCGCGCGTTTAGCGGCCTCGGTGAAACTTTTCACCAAGTTGCCGATTTCCTCTGGGGACAGTTCCATCGGGACAGTGTAATTTGCGGCAAAGGGAATGGGACTCGGCGCCAGCGGCTGCCATCCGCCATCGCTTGGCGTTAAAGGATTCCCCCCTCGCCACGGCATGTCCGTGGATGCCTTGCGACCGGCATGCGCGAGCTGCAATCCGGGAACCGAACCCTGGGCGCTGAGAAAAGCCGCGATGCGCTGAAATGCGGCTGCATGGCCATCCGTCCAGATGCCGGTGTCACAGGGGGAAATCCGGCCCTCCGGGACAACGGCCGTGGCTTCAGCCATCACCAACCCCGCGCCCCCGACGGCCCTGCTGCCCAGATGCACCAGGTGCCAGTCCGTGGGCATGCCGTCGATGCAGGAATACTGGCACATCGGGGATACAAATATCCGGTTTTTAAACTCCAATTCCCGAAGACACAGCGGTGAAAACAGCAGGGACGCCATCGTTAGTCTCTCCTTTCAAGAGGTGAATCATTGCATGCAGCTGTTTTCATGACGGACGATCATCAAGATTTTGACAAAGCCAACAATATTGAAAAGCTACAGGACAATGTCAG
>JAPLJE010000404.1 GCA_026388755.1 Deltaproteobacteria bacterium
CCGCAATTGTCCGCATGCGGGTTGACGGGGACTGCCGCGAGATGCTCAAATTTCCCTCAACGCACATCCGCGCAGTGATCGCCCGTATAAAAATAATGTCCCGCCTTGATATTGCCGAACGACGCAAACCGCAAGATGGAAAAATCGGGATCAAATTTCAGGGAAAATCTATTGAGCTACGCGTTGCCACAATTCCTACAGTCCACGGTGAAAGCGCGGTGCTGCGGGTGCTAGCTGCCGGGGGAACAGCCCTCCCCTTTGCCAAGCTCAATTTTTCAGAGCGAAACGCGCGCGAGGTAATACGGCTGATCAAGCATCCTCATGGTATCTTTTTGGTTGTGGGACCCACGGGTTCCGGCAAAACAACAACCCTGCATGCTGTACTGGGTCATATCAACTTGCCTGAAAGAAAAATATGGACTGCGGAAGATCCTGTTGAAATAACACAGCCGGGCCTTCAGCAGGTACAGGTGCAGCCGCTGATCGGCTTTACATTTGCCGCGGCACTCCGCGCCTTTCTCCGCGCCGACCCCGACGTCATCCTGATCGGTGAAATGCGCGATAAGGAGACATCTCATATCGGCGTTGAGGCTTCGCTCACAGGCCATCTTGTTTTTTCAACCTTACACACCAACTCTGCTCCCGAAACGATCACCCGGCTGCTTGGCCTTGAGCTTGACCCCATAGACTTTGCCGATGCCCTGCTGGGGGTGCTTGCACAGCGCCTGCTGCGAACACTGTGCCCCGAATGCAAGGAGTTTTACAAACCATCGCCCGAAGATATGGAGCAACTCATGCACATGTACGGTCATCCTGCTGAGCGCTTTGTTCAACTGGCAAAAAGCATGGGTGATATAACGCTCTATAGAGCAAAAGAAGGGGGCTGCGAAAGGTGCGGAAAATCAGGATATAGGGGCAGAACCGGCATCCATGAGCTTCTTGTTGCAACTCCTAAAATGAAAACGCTGATAGCCAAAAATGCAACAATATCTGAAATAAGGCTGCTTGCAATAAATGAAGGGATGACATCCCTGATACAGGATGGGATCTGGAAAATAATGAAAGGACAGTCTGATATTTTACAGCTGCGCAAAGTCGTTGCTGTATAAAATTATTTTTCGACTCCTTTGCCGGTGTATCGGTTGGCAGAAAGAGCGACAAGAGGTAAAATGTAAAGGTAAAGTATGCTTTTCATCTTTGGAAAAACGCGGCGAAATTTGATTTATGGCTGTAAAAAATTACCGCCACGGTACAGAGAACACCGGAGCCAGCAACAGGATCAAATTTGCATGCCAGCAATGTACCTGCAGCCAGAATGAGGACCATGGTCAAAGACCCGATAAACGCAATACGAAAAAACGTGTAGCTGATCAGCCAGGCCAGAATTGCCGCCAGCGCCCATAGCGGCGCAATGAACACTGAAAAGCCAAGGTAATTGGCAACCCCTTTTCCGCCTCGGAATTGATGAAAACAGGGAAGGCGGTTGCCGAGTATCAGCCCCAGGCCTACCCAGGGGATGAGCGCTGTCTGAAGAAAGATTGCCGAAATAAACGCCACCCCCAGCGACCGGCCGACATCCAGTATCAAGATCACCAGAGCCCAGAAAAATCCATGCTGCCGGTATACATTAAATGTGCCGGGATTCTTGCTGAAACCGTTGCGCGGGTCCTCTTTTTTCAGCAGCCTAAAAAGAAGAATCGGAAAATTGATGGAACCGGCCACATAGGCCCCCGCAATCAACATCATCAGTTTCATTCCACAACACCCCTCCAAGGCAGAAGATCAGAAGAACAGAAGTTGAGAAGCGCAAAAGAGCTTCAATAAGTTAACTTCAGATCTTTTCGACTTCCTACTTCCTGCTTTCTGTAATCCACAGCGGCGGTTTCATCCGACCGGCGCTTACATCCTTCATGCATACGCCAAGATTGCTTTCAAAAAGGACTCCGTTTTCATCACCTATCCACAAATCAAAAACAAGTTGATTCGAATCCGTTTGTACGGGAAGAATCCGGCAGAAATAGAAGGCCTCTGGCCGGGTGTGATGCCATACCGTTCGTTTTTCAAACCCCACGGGAAACGCAACCATCCGGGCGTATCGCTGCCCCCACACACAGGCGCCATGATAGGCCGCATCCAGCGGAAAAGGCAACCCCAGGCTCTCTGAAATACTTTGGCTGACATACGCTGCGGGCGTCCCGATTCTGGCAATCACACCCTGCTCAGAGATAAAGAAGTTGCCCTGAATGCTATGAAAAGCCGGTCCAAAGGGGACCAACTCCCCGTAAATCCTCTCTGAAGAAATCTCAATACAATTCCCATCGAGGGCTGAAAACAGATCTGAAGCCGGATCGGGCGGCTGATCCGCGAAACCGGATTGATCCTGGGGATAATACACCGAGGCATGTTCCTTGATCCGGGTCATGGAAGATTTTTTGAATCGATTTTTCGTCAGCAATCTGGCCCCGATATCGCCATTATCATATGTGTCGATATCGGCAAAGGCGGTGATTTGATCTGTACCGGAATGAATATGAAGAAATTTATCAAACCGGGCACGGGTCATGACGGAGATACCGGTATCCGGCCGAAACCGTTTGACCGTTTC
>JAPLJE010000147.1 GCA_026388755.1 Deltaproteobacteria bacterium
AACCGTTTTGCAGCAACCACGCCTCGCCTTCCAGGTTCGGCGTGGTATCCGTATCCAGGGGTTCATGCCCGTGGAACAAAATGTGCCTTTGCTCGTGCAGGAACTTCAGGGCTTCCAACTTCACCCCCGGAAACAGCGTCCGGGTCGCCAGCGCCGGATTCGGCCAGTCTTTCGACCAATCCGAGCGTACAAACACCACCGCTCCCTCTGGAATCCGGCCGTGCTGTTTCTCCCAGTGCTGAATATCGGCGACGGTGAGGTGATAGCCGGGTTCCTTAGCCACCTGAGCGACAATCGAAATCACCACCAGGGGGCGGATCGCAAACGTTGGGGGAAGCTCGTCGATAGCCGGGTAGTCCGGATTCCAGTGAGCCGGCGGGTCCAATTGCGTTCCCAATTGATCGGTCGCCAGCATGTACCGGGTTGCCTCAAAGCCATCATCCTTATAGTTATAAGGTTTACCGGTCTTGGGGTCCACCGCTGGACCGAATGTGGAAGGCCCAAACCCCGGCCAGACGGGAATAGCCGGGGTGATCGTATGGGTCAGATCGACATACCTGGCTTTTTTAAGCGTTTGCGTATAGATCTGCCAGAGTGGCGGCTCAGCGCCTGATGGGGTTGCAGCTTCCGACAGGGTTGCCAGCACGCCGAACGCGAGGGCGGCAAGCAGTATTCGTGAATGCCTCATTCGTTTCTCCTCCATCGACAACTGCACGAAAATCAGAACTGATAATATAAGCCTACGCGGATGATGTTCGCTGTCAAATCGACGTTCGATGTGTAGGTGTAATTGCCGGAAATGGAGTAGTCCTTGCTGCCATAGTCGTCATAGAGATATTCGACTCTTGCCCGCAGATTCTTGGCAATTGCATGCTCGATACCCGCACCAACCGTCCAGCCGACATGCGTGGCATCGGCCTTGCCCCAGTTAGGATCCACATCATCCACCGTAACCCCGGCAAGCGCCAGGCCGCCCGCGACATAGAGCAGTGTGGAACCGGAAAGGAAGCCAAGTCTTGCTCGAGCATGCGCATTCCAGTTGATGTCGAAGGCGGAGTAATTATTTTTAAGCGAGCTCCCATCAGCACCCTCGCTGAGATTACCCCAGCCTGCATCGGCTTCAACGCCTAACAGGATGCTGTCGAACAGGTGGTTGTATCCCAAGAGGGGGCCGCCGGTGAGACCATTGATATTTGTTTTTCGATCAAACCCTGGAAAATCCGGTTCATAATATTTCAGGTCAACCCAAGAATAAGCTGCAAAAGCGCCGATGTATGGGCCTGACCAATCGGACGGCAATTTTGTGTTAAAGGCGTAAGCATGTGAAGATATGCCCATCAACATAACCGCAGCTAATGCAACTACCATTTTTTGAATTCGAGCCATTGTTCACCATCCTTTTCTATTTCTTTAGCAAGAGAGCCCTGTGCGTCCAGCCACCAGTTGCAATGATCATGTATAATATTCCAAGATCAATTGTCAATTTCATTTGATGGACGAAAACGACCAAACAGAAAGAAAGCAGCCAATCAGGTTCTCCGCAAGGCGGGCTTGGATCGGATTGACCTGAAAATACCGCTTAACTCAGGGCAGTCTGTATATAACTCCGCCCCAAGTGAGTCCTGCGCCCAGACCGATGAACATAACATTGTCCCCGGACTTCAGCATTCCTTTCTCCATCAGCTCATCCAGGGCTATGGGAATCGTGGCTCCGGTGGTATTTCCATATTGCTGAATATTATTATAGACCTTTTCCTCCGGGATCTTCATGCGATCCCTGAATGCTTCATTTATCCGCAAGTTGGCCTGGTGGGGAACAACCATGTCCAGATCTTCCGGTTGAATACCTGCTTTTTCCAGCAGTTCCAGGGCTACTTTAGGCAGCAGGGTGACCGCCAGTTTGAAAACGGTTTTTCCGTCCATGTAAGGGAAAAACTCTTGTTTGGCCAGAACCTCCGCATTCATGATCGGGCCGCTTTTCCGCGCTGGAACCCCCGCTTTCAAAACACCTGCATAATTTCCATCAGCATGAAAGACAGATGCCAGAATACCAATTTCTTCATCAGTCTCTTCACCCTCAATGCATACTGCACCTGCACCATCGGCAAAAATAACTGCTGTATCGCGATTCTGCGTGGTCAGTTCAAGAAACCGGCTCTGGGTTTCAGCCCCGACCAACAGGATTTTCCGCGCCTTGCCACTTTGGATATAGGCATCACACAATTCCAATCCATGCAGAAAACCGGTGCATTGTTGGCGAATATCAAGTGCCGGAACATTTTTAGCCCCCAGTTTATGTTGAAGAATGACACCTGAACCGGGAATATAAACATCCGAGGTCATGGTGGCGAATACAATCAGATCAAGATCGGCAGGTTCCCAACCGGCCCTGTCAAGGGCTGTCTTTGAAGCTTCCAGCGCCAGATCCGACGTCCCCACGTCATCACCTTCTTTTACCCAATATCTGCCCTCAATCCCTGTGCGTTGACGGATCCATTCATCTGAGGTGTCCAATATTTTAGCTAAATCGTCGTTGGATACATGATGGTCCGGTACGAACCTGCCGGTGCTTTTAATAATTGATCGTTTCATAATTTGGTGATAACCATTTTTCCTCTCTGGAAAGTCTGAAGAACCCTGTCCTGTTGATAATAAGTTTTTCGAGCATATCCCAATGATAAGCACTGATATTACTGGACTTCATTTTATGAGTGATCATGTATGATACTCCAAGATCACTTGTCAATTTTATTTTCTGGACTAAAACGACCAAACTGAAAGAAAGCAGCCAAACAAGGTTTTTTATTTTGATGGTGCATCGGTCAGTTGTGTGGATTATGTGCAAAACGAATTGACTTGGGTGACATTTGTGTACATAATTAAAGCCAAAGATGGGGGATAAGCATCATGAAATTTTTAAGCGTACGCGACTTAAGAGGCAAATCCGCGCAAGTCTGGAAAGATCTCCCGAATGAACGGGAAATGATCATCACCAGCAATGGAAGACCAGTCGCCATTCTTGCGGCAATTAACGAGACAAATCTCGAAGAGTCCCTGAAGGCATTCCGTCAGGCACGTGCAGTTGAAGCGGTGGCAAGTCTTCAGCGTCGATCTGTTGATCAGGGGATAGACAGGATCACAATGGACGAAATTGACGCCGAGATTAAATCCATCCGGGAAAAGCGTGTTCAGGTACGATGAATATCGTTCTCGATACCAATGTTCTGGTTGCCGGTCTTTTATCGCCATTTGGGCCATGCGGGCAAATCGTCCGCATGGTTTCATCCGGAGGACTGACGCTTTGCTTTGATGCACGTATCCTGGCAGAATATGAAGAAGTTCTTGGCAGATCGAAGTTCAAATTTGAAAAAGACAAGGTTGTAGCCCGTCTTGATCATATTCAACATCGCGGACTGACGGTAGCTCCCTCTCCCTTGTTCCAATCACTGCCGGATCCGGATGATGAGCCTTTCCTGGAAGTGGCCATTGCCGCGCAAGCGGTATGTCTTGTCACAGGAA
>JAPLJE010000307.1 GCA_026388755.1 Deltaproteobacteria bacterium
CGATGGTCAACCTTGAAATCGTGGATCCGGAAGGAAAACCCGTTCCCCATGACGGAAAAGCCACCGGTGAAGTCGTGGCGCGTACTCCCTGGCTGACACAGGGGTATCTGAAGGATCCGGAACGCAGCGAGCAGCTCTGGGAAAATGGCTGGCTCCATACCGGCGATATCGGCAATATCGATACCGAAGGATATCTGCAGATTACCGACCGGGTCAAGGATGTGATCAAGACCGGTGGTGAGTGGATATCCTCTCTTGAGCTGGAAGATATCATCAGCCAGCATCCGGCGGTCAGCGAGGCTGCGGTGATTGGTGTGGCCGATGAAAAATGGGGCGAACGGCCCATGGCGCTGATTGTTTTAAAGCCGGAGTACAAGGGAAAGGTTGCAGAGGACGAATTGAAGCAATTTTCTATGAAGTTTGTAGACAACGGAACCATCCCCAAATACGGCGTTACCAGCAATATTGCCATTGTTGACACCATTGCCAAAACGAGCGTTGGAAAGATAAGCAAGAAAGATCTGAGAATGCAGTATAAATAGCTAAAGTTTGAGGGTTTCAAACAGGGGCAACCGGCTGGCTGCCCCTGTTTGACCATTTTTTCCAGATATCAAAAAGGTAAACCGCGACAATGGCGGTGATCACCCGGGGAATCCAGAGCCAGAATACGCTGAGGCCAAGGGCTGCAAAAAGTGTCGGGTCTTCAACCATCGAATGGTTGATGCCGATGGAGATGTGAAGCCTCTCCAGTTCATCGGCGCTGAAATTCCCTTCTTTGGCTTCTTCAACGATGACCGCAGCGCCATAGGCAATCCCGAACACCACAGCCGTCAACCACAGCAGACCCACCCGCTCATTCAGCCCCATGATTTTCAGAAAAGGATTTAATATCTTTACCAGAAAAGGGATCGTATCAAAGGCCTTCATCAGACATAATGCGATCATCAGCGCCATCACGATCAGAAGGATTTTGATGCTGAGAAAAAAAGTGGAAATTCCCCATCTCTGAATGATTTCTCTCAGGGTTTTCTGAATCAGCGGGCCAGAAGCAACTGTAGAGGATAAGACGGGCTGCAAGTCCAGGAATTGGGCCACTGCGATTACAGTGACGATAGAGGCTGCAAGCCGGATCATCGTGGCTTTCAGGGGGCCTAATCCGGATCTGCCCTGCACCATTCCCTCCTGAACCAGATTGTGGGATATGAGCAGAAAGATGGCGATCAGAGTCATTTGGTTTACTGAAAAAGGCAGCACGATCATGGCGGCAATTCCCCCGTAGATTCCCGTCAACATGCCAACCACCAGCGGAATTGCAGCAGCAGTCGGCATGCTGATCAGTTTCATGATGGGCGCAAGTAAAAAATCCGTCTTCTGAATCAGGCCGCTGTAATCCAGAAGGACCGTCAGAAACGAGATGGGGACCAGAATCCTGAGCAGCCAGACATAACCGCTCCAGCCTTTTTCAATACCGGCAATTATCCCGGCTTTAGCCTTATCACGAAAAATTGTCATTCAGTGTTGCGATCCATCATAAGTGTTATCTTCGGTTCAATACTAAATCCTCCTTGATGCCTTATCGCAGTCTATTGGTCGGGTCGCCCTCTTCGACCATTTGCCTTAGAACCTGGATTTCGGCCTGTCCCGGTATGCGGCCTGTCAGATGGGCGGTCAGGACCACCTCTCCATCCTGGTTGACAAGAACAGCGTCTGCCCGGGCGCGGCCTTTTTCATCCACTTCCGTGATTGTTACGGTGCAGGTGATGGTTTCGTCCATATAGACAGGACGTTTGAAGCGAAAATTCATGCCGGAAGCCAGCCATCCAATTTGTCCCCCAACTTCTGTGACCATGCCGCCGATCAGAAGTCCGTGGCAGATTTTGGCCTTGAATCCCTTTGTCGCAACAAACCGCGGATCAAAATGAATGGGGTTGTAATCGCGCGTCAAATCGGCGAATTGTTCGACCTGCGACTCGGAAAATGTCCGGGTGACCGTAAAGGTTGTGCCTGGAGTTAATCCCGCTATCGTGCGCTCTCGAATGATGGACATCAAACGTTCCTTGCGATTTTTTTCGGTGCTTCATGAAGCGCTCAACAATAATTCAATTTCATATTTTATCAAGTATAAAAATGATGACTCAATGGCAATCAGTTGACAAAACCAATCAACCAGTCTACATCAGGGGACATGAAAAATGATATGGATAAAAGAATTCCTTTGCGCCTGAAACCGGGCGACTGCATCGGAATTGTGACGCCGTCCAGTCCGTTTGAGGAAACGGATTTTTATGGCGGAATCGGTATTCTTGAGAACATGGGATTTCAAGTGAAGTTTCCGGAAGGGGTATTTTCTAGATCCGGGTATCTTGCTGGATCGGATGTGGATCGTGCGGCCCAGGTGAACGCGGCTTTTGCAGACAGCGCAGTTCATGCGATTGTCTGCGCCAGGGGTGGCTATGGATCTATGCAAATCCTGCCACATCTGAATTATGAGGCCATCCGCAAGCATCCCAAGCTGCTGATGGGATTTAGCGACATAACTGCGCTCCTATGTTCGCTGTATCAGCGCTCCGGCCTAGTTTCATGCCATGGGCCAGTAGTAACAACATTAAAGAGTGCCGGTTCAAAAACCCTTGAGTCCGTATTCAATGTGTTGACTTTAAACGAACTGCCCACAATTCAGCTGGAAAGAGGAATTGCTTTGAGTCCGGGAAAGGCGTCCGGTCCAGTCATCTGTGGAAATCTGACGACATTGTGTCATCTCATCGGAACGCCTTTTCAGCTGAATATGAACGGGCATATTCTGATAGTTGAAGATACGGGAGAAAAACCTTATCGGATCGATCGCATGCTCACCCAGATGGAACTTGCTGGGGTATTCAACGGGCTTTGCGGTCTGGGTATCGGAATATTTGAAAATTGCGGAGAAGCGGATGAACTATTTGAAATCATAGCCCGCATATTTAATCCAATCCATATTCCCATCCTTGCCGGATTCGATATCGGGCATGGACCCGACAATATTGCGGTTCCCTTTGGCCTTCAAGCGGTTCTGGATGCAGATCATCATATATTGACATATTGCTCCATTGCAGGATAACGGACATGATGTGCGTGGACCGAATGATGCATCAGGCCATTGAGGATCGGATATTCCCCGGAGGGGTTCTTCTGGTGTCCAGAGATGACCGGATCGAGTTTTTTGAGGCCTATGGCTGTGCAGATCTGTTTTCTGGCGCACCTATGGCTGTGCAGATCTGTTTTCTGGCGCACCGGTAACAAGAGATACGATTTATGACCTTGCGTCCTTAACCAAGCCGCTGGCAACCACGCTGGCGGTGATGCATCTCATTCAGGAATCCAGGCTGAGCCTGGATCAGCCGGCTGTATCCGTTTTGCCTCGTTTTTTGGATCCACTGATGTCTCGGGTAACCATTCGGCATCTTCTTGCACATAGTTCAGGTCTTGCGGATTACCACCCTTATTACCTGAATCTGCGGCAAGTTCCTTTGACAGAGCGAAGAGAACAATTAGAGACAATGTTGACTCAGGAACGCCTATCCTGTGTTCCGGGGAGACAGGTGCTTTACAGCGACATGGGGTTCATGATATTGCGTTGGATTATTGAAACGATATCCGGGCAACGCCTGGATCAGTTACTGTCTGAATTTTTGTACCATCCGCTGGGATTGGAACACCTTTATTTTATTGATCTGGAACAGCACGCGTACATTGGCAATATCGCAGCCACCGAGCTTTGTGTTTGGCGAAACTCTTTAATCAAGGGGAGGGTCCACGATGACAATGCCTTTATTATGGGTGGTATTGATGGTCATGCCGGGCTTTTTGGGTCAGCCGCCGATGTCGCACGACTGATTTCTGTTCTGTTGTCGGACTCCAGGGGACAATCAGAACAGTCGTTTTTTAACTCAAATCTGATTCAGGTTTTTTGGTCCCGGCAGACGCCATCCGGAAGGGCGCTGGGGTTTGACATGCCTTCAGCCGATGGCGCCAGTTGCGGTCATTTTTTTCCCAAAACCAGCGTGGGACATTTGGGGTATACCGGGACCTCGTTCTGGATTGATCCGGAGCAGTCGATCTTCATTGTTTTGTTGACCAATCGCGTTCATCCTTCCCGCTATAATGTCGGAATACGTCGGTTCAGGCCGCAAATCCATAATGAAATCATGATAAATATGAGTTTATCTGTTTGAAATATCATGTAAATTTACTTGCTATCGATATTGTGATTCTGTTCAAAACATAATATTTCCCTTGAGAATGCAAAGATTTTCTGGTAGCTTTAGTAATTTAAATTGGTAGAAAATCATTTGTAACAACCATTTGATTCAAACCCGTCTGATTTTCCATTTTTTCCAGGAACAACTGTTAACGTTAATCTGTAAATGAGGGATTATGAGCTTTTTTAATGGATTCTTAGGGTTTTTTTCAAGCGACCTGGCCATAGATTTGGGAACTGCCAACACCCTGGTTTATGTGAAAGGCAAGGGCATTGTGCTAAGCGAGCCCTCTGTGGTTGCGGTAAGAACCGACAACCGATCCAAAAACCGGGTTCTGGCTGTTGGACTTGAAGCAAAGAATATGTTGGGGAAAACCCCGGGAAACATCGTTGCCATTCGGCCCATGCGTGATGGTGTAATCGCGGATTTTGAAGTTACCGAAGCCATGCTCAGGCACTTTATCCACAAGGTTCACAACAGGAGGTCCTTTGTCCGACCCAGAATCATCATTGCTGTGCCCTCCGGAATCACCCAGGTTGAAAAGCGGGCTGTCCGGGAATCTGCGGAATCCGCAGGCGCACGGGAAGTGTTTTTAATCGAAGAACCCATGGCTGCTGCTATCGGTGCGGGTCTGCCCATAACCGAGCCCACCTGTAATATGGTTGTTGATATTGGCGGCGGGACAACCGAGGTCGCTGTCATTTCTCTGGCCGGTATTGTGTATTGCAGATCTTTGAGGGTGGCAGGCGATAAAATGGACGCTGCTATCATGCAGTATATCAAACGCAAGTACAATCTGCTGATAGGAGAGCGAACCTCAGAGGCGATTAAAACCACGATCGGAAATGCGTATCCGGACCCACAAAACCTTGAAACCGTTGAGGTCAAGGGAAGAGACCTAGTATCAGGTATTCCCAAGATTCTTACCATAGATTCGGAAGAGATCCGTGTCGCCATTTCAGAACAGCTGGACGCCATACTGGAAACCGTAAAGATTGCCCTTGAACAAACGCCGCCTGAGTTGTCGGCTGATATTGTGGACAGAGGAATCGTGCTGACCGGAGGCGGAGCATTGCTGAAGAATCTGGATAAGCTTCTCATGGAGGAAACCGGTCTGCCGGTAAGGATTGCGGATGATCCACTGTCAACAGTCGCGCTGGGATGTGGAAAAACGCTGGATAGTCTTGAAATCCTTAGACAGGTTGTAATTACCTAAGTTTTATGTTTTCTAAAAAAATGATGGTAATCGCTGGGGTATTTGGCTTTGTTGTCGTCAATCTCATCGCGCTTTTTATTTCAGCCAGATATGTCAGTTCTTCTTCGACTTCCCGACATGTGGGAATGGGGATCGTCTCTCCGTTTCAAAAAGCCGTAACAACTTCTATCCATTCGCTCAGGACAATGTGGACGCATTATTTTTTTCTGATCTCCACAGAAAAAGAAAACGACAGCCTGAAGAGAATGTTGGCCAAAACCATCTATGATGTTAATCAGTGCAAGGAAACAGAGCTTTCCAATGACAGGTTTCGTAAGCTTCTGGATTTTAAAAACGCCAGTCGACTTCATTCCATTTCTGCCGGGGTGATTGGCAAGGACCCTTCCCAATGGTATAAAACGCTGGTTATTGACAAAGGTGTTTCCGAAGGAATCACCAAGGGGCTTCCTGTGTTGGTTCCGGAAGGGGTAGTGGGCCAGGTGATCGATGCCTCTGACCATTATGCAAAAGTCCTGTTGATCATAGATTCTAACAGTGCTGTGGATGCATTGGTTCAGCAGACCCGAGCCCATGGAATTATTAAAGGTAATTCAGAAGGCCGTTGTCTGCTTAATTACGTTTCCCGAAAGGAGATCGTCAATATTGGAGATGCCGTGGTATCATCTGGACAGGACGGCGTTTTTGCCAAGGGGCTTCTGATCGGAAAGGTGACGGATATCATTCGAAACAAGGCAGGGATATTTCAGGATATTGAAGTTTCTCCTTTTGTTGATTTTGATAAAATTGAAGAAGTTCTGGTAGTTCTTAGCCCGCCATCACAGAGTAAATATCGCTGATAAAGACTGGAATCATGGGTTTTTCACAAGCGCATCCAACAAGTTATTTCTTTCGAGTGCTTTTATGAATCCCATGGTGCGAATAGGGCTGATACTGTTTCTGGTCATTTTTCAGACAACGATTTATTACGCCATTCCCGCCCTGAATCACTTCGTGGACCTGCTGATCACTTTTGTGATTTATGCCGGGCTTTTTCTGCCCTTTCTGGAGAGCATCGTTCTGGTACTTGTACTGGGAGCGCTCATGGACAGTATCTCTGGAGGGCTGTTTGGCCTGTATCTGTCCATATATTTTTGGATAATTGTCGGGTTGAGACCATTTGTGATACTTTTGAATTTAAAAAATACTCACACGTTACGGCTGCTGTTGGTAATCGCCATTGGATTTGAGAAAATGATGTTATTTATTGGAACGGTTGCCCTGAAACAGGAAATTGTGTTCTCATCCGAATCCATTCGGGAAATGGCTTACCAGCTGTTCTGGACCTTGGCTCTGGGTCCCTTGCTCATCAGGTTTTTGAATGCCATGGATAGCCATTTTAAAGTTTATGCGCAATCTAAATAATTTTTCATCATGACAGATGCACCTCCCCAGAATTCTTTTCTCAAGAACCAAACTCCGGACAGCGACTGGTACAAGCGCAGAATTATCGGGCTGATATGCTTTGTGATACCCGGCTTCGCTTTTTTATTGTTGCGTCTCTTTTATCTTCAAATTGTTGAAGGCGAAAACTTCAGAAGACTTTCAGAAAATAACTGCATCCGCCTGCAAAGCATTGATCCTCCGAGAGGATTGATCTTTGATCGAAAGGGGCAACTGTTGGTGGACAACCGTCCTTCCTATGATTTAAGTATCGTGGTCAAAGATGCCAAGCCGCTGGAAACATCGCTTCAGCATTTGTCTCAATATACGCGAATTCCACTGGAAATGTTATGGGGGGAAGTTGAGAAAAGCCATAATCAGCCGTCTTTTAAGCCGGTTTTATTGAAACAGGATATCGGAAGGGATGTCCTGGCAGCCCTTGAAGTAAAACGTTTTGATTTGCCAGGGACCATTGTGGATGTCCGCCTGCGAAGGCTTTATGTGAAAATCCAGAGCGCTGCGCATATCCTTGGTTATGTCGGTGAGATCAGTAGTGGTGAGTTGAAATCCGTAAAATATGACGGGTATAAGCGGGGAGATTTAATCGGGAAAAGCGGGGTTGAAAAGTCATTTGATAGCTATTTGAGAGGGGAACGGGGGGGGCGCCAGATAGAGGTGAATGTTGCCGGGCAGCTTGTGCGCGTGTTGAAAACCGTAGATGCAGTGCCTGGAAACAATATTTTCCTGTCCATTGATCAGGGTTTGCAGAAAAAAGCCGAAGACTTGCTGTCGGATGCTGCGGGTGCGGTTGTGGCAATAGAACCCTCGACCGGATATATACTGGCAATGGCCAGCAGCCCTTCTTATGATCCCAACATGTTTGTAGATGGTTTCAGTTATGATCAGTGGGAAACCTTTATCAAAAATCCTAACCATCCGCTGCAAAACAAAGCTATTCAGGCCGAATACCCTCCGGCGTCAACATATAAAATCATCACAGCCATGGCAGGTCTGGAAGAAGGCGTGATTGATGAAAAAACCCCACTGGTTTGCACTGGTGCTTATAATTATGGAGATCGGGATTACCGGTGCTGGAAAAAAGGCGGACATGGTTCGCTCAATGTAGGCAGGGCCATTATGGAATCCTGTGATGTGTTCTTTTATCAGGTGGGACTCCGGCTGGGAGTGGATCGGCTGGCATCATACGCCAAAGCCGCCGGATTGGGAGCTTTGACGGGGATTCAGCTCGAACAGGAGTCCGGCGGTCTGATTCCAACTGCTGCATGGAAAAAACGCAGATTGGGGGTTGTCTGGCAGGGAGGGGAGACCCTGTCGGTTTCGATTGGTCAGGGGTACAATCTGACAACTCCCCTACAACTGGCAACCATGATCTCAAGCATCGCTAATGGCGGGACCCGATTTACGCCGCTGATCGTCAAGAAAATTCAAAATGCGTCCGGTGAAACCATCAAAGAATTTTATCCCGAAATCAAGGGGTATCTTCACGTCAGCCCCAAAAACCTGGATATCATCAAAAAGGGACTTTGGGAAGTTGTCAACGGCAAAAGCGGAACCGCTCGCATCGCCCACCTTGATGGGATTGAGGTCAGTGGCAACACTGGAACCGCCCAGGTTTTCAGCCGTAAAACAGATTCGGAAAATGAAGCTAGGCGAGCCCAGCATTTAAAATCCCATGCCTGGTTTGTGGCGTATGCGCCTTCGGCGAATCCAAAAATTGCGATTGCCGTCCTGATCGAACATGGCGAACATGGCGGAAGCACCGCCGCGCCCATTGCCAGTGAGCTAATTCGGGCCTATTTGTCTGAAAACGACAAGTGACAAATTATTCTCACCCGTGAAGGTATCATTATAACTATCTAATAATAAACATAATAATAATTTAAAGTGAGTAGAAATTGCATTTCAATATTAGATTAAAAATTGTGAAAAGTTGCTTGATTCATTCTCGACCGGAAAGTCAACATCTGAATAAGAGGTAATCATGTTTGACCGCCGACTGATCCAGAATTTTGACTGGATGCTGCTGATCATCACCCTGTTGCTGGCTGCATCCGGACTGATAACCCTTTACAGTGCAGCACGGGCAGGGCTGCCCATTACGCAGGCCTTTTATTTAAAGCAGTTCATGTGGTATGGAATTGGCTTTGTGATCATGATTGTATCCTTTCTCATCAGCTACAAGCAATTTGATCAATATGCTTACGCTGCCTACGCCATATGCATTTTCCTATTGGCAGCGGTGCTGCTGGTGGGAAAGCTGGTTGCCGGATCGAAACGGTGGTTGGTTTTTGGAGCGATTTCCTTTCAACCCTCAGAACTGGCAAAGGTTGCGGTGATTCTTGTACTATCGCGCTATTATTCAAGAACAGCCAGTACAAAAGGAATGCGTCTTCGTGACCTGGTAATTCCGACGTTGTTAATTGGCATTCCATTTGCTCTCATTGTCAAACAGCCTGATCTGGGAACTGCCGTGATGATTCTATTGATCGCTGCTACCCTGACGGTGTTTATCAAGATCGAAAAGCGAGCGATGATTGCCATTGTTTCATTTGGACCCGTTGCCATTCCCATGATCTGGTTACTGTTGAAGGGGTATCAAAAACAGCGAATTCTGACTTTTTTGGAGCCTGACAGGGATCCGCTTGGCGCAGGATATCATATCATTCAATCCAAAATCGCCATCGGTTATCATATCATTCAATCCAAAATTGCCATAGGTTCAGGAATGCTTTCTGGGAAAGGTTTTTTGGAGGGAACACAGAATGCGCTTTCATTTTTGCCAGAGCATCACACGGATTTTATTTTTTCAGTTCTGGCTGAAGATTGGGGTTTTATCGGGTCTGTGGCCGTATTGTCTCTTTTTTTAATACTGATTGTCTGGGGACTGAACATCGCCCATGGTTGCAGGGATCCTTTTGGCGCGCTTCTGGCTGTTGGAATTACCGCATTGATCGGCTGGGAAGTTTTCATTAACATAGGAATGGTAATGGGACTGATGCCGGTGGTGGGTATACCTCTGCCGTTTATCAGTTATGGCGGTTCTGCCATCCTCACCATGATGCTGTGCATGGGAATCCTCATGAATATCAGCATGCGCAAATACCTGATAGAGTAGCTGAAGTTTTCCGTATTGATCCAGCGGTATTGTTTTTTTGAACAGATCTTGAAAACAATTTGTTGG
This sequence comes from Deltaproteobacteria bacterium, assembly GCA_026388755.1. Classification (GTDB taxonomy): domain Bacteria; phylum Desulfobacterota; class Desulfobacteria; order Desulfobacterales; family Desulfatirhabdiaceae; genus RAAP-1. Next base: position 10,076 of record JAPLJE010000307.1, read on the forward strand.
AATTCCACGAGATGAAATCTGGCAAATAACCATTTGATAAACCAGAAAAATTGAATACGAATTTCTGGCGGATAAAAAAAATAAAAAAACTTTTGACAACATGTTCTGGCAGATGTTATAGACCCCCAGTCCAAATCATGATATTCAAAGATAATTATTCATTTCTCGCTGTTTACAAATTGAAAATTCAAAATGGAGGGCAAACGTATGATTAATGTTGATGGGTCGGTTTTTATCCAGATCGCCAATTTTATTTTTTTGATTTGGGTAATGAACATGATTTTGTATAAACCCATACGTAAGGCGCTTCTTCATCGAAAAGAAAAAGTCTCGGGCCTGGAACGCAGTATTGACGACTTCAACACCCAAGCACTGGAAAAAGAGAACGCATTTGCTTCCGGAATCAAAGAGGCAAGAGCCAATGGATTGAAAGAAAAACAGGCGTTGATACAGTCCGGATCCGATGAGGAAAAAATAGTCATTGAAAACATAAATAAAAAGGCTCAGGTTGAACTTGCCAAGGCTCGCGAAAAAATCGCCAAAGATGCAGAATCCGTTCGTATTTCCCTTCAAAAAGAACTTGATACATTTGTCAATGCAATAGGTCAAAAAATATTGGGGAGGGCTGTTTAATGAAATTTCCGGTTAAAAGGAAGGGGCGGCACGGTCTGCTGCTTGCGATGTCAATGCTGGTGCTGGTATGGGGCGGGTTGGCCTTTGCTTCATCCGGAGCGGACACGCACAGCGCAGACAAACACGGCGAAGCGGCTCACGAAGGTGATGCGCACAAGGCAAAGGGATGGGTGGCTACAGATACATACCGGGTGCTGAATTTTGCAGTGCTGGCCGGTGCGCTGGTTTTTTTACTGCGCAAGCCGATCTCGCAGGCCCTTGATTCCAGAATCAAGGGAATTCAGGCAAAACTGGAAGACCTTGAATCCAAAAAGGCCGAGGCTGAAAAAGTCCTATCAGAGTATAACGCCAAAATTGCCAAGTTAAGTCAGGAGTCCGAAGGAATTGTTGCAGAGTATATCCGGCAGGGTAATGAAGCCAAGATTAGAATTCTTAAAGAAGCCGAAGCGTCTGCATACAAACTGGAAGAGCAGGCCAGGCGCAACATCGAGAACGAATTTGAAGTTGCAAAGCAGCGACTTCAGCAGGACATTTTTGAAAAAGCAATGATCAAAGCTGAAGAAATCATTAAAAAGAACATTACCGCAGATGACCAGAACCGATTGGTGGATGAATATCTCGACAAGGTGGTGGCATAGTGAAAAATCAATCTATAGCAAGGCGATACGCCAAGGCGCTTCTGATGATCGGCAAGACCGATGGCAAGGCCGACAACTATAAGGATGAATTGAATGGATTTGCCAGCCTGATAGCCAGCGAAATGGCGCTTGAACAGGTAATCAATAATCCGCTGTACAATGCAAAAGAACGCAAAAAAGTACTGTCGGCCCTTATTGTTAAATTGAAGCTATCCAAGGTCATGGCATCCTTCTTGAAGCTTCTCTTTGATAAGGGAAGATTCGGTTTTTTAAGCGCAATCAATGAATTTTATCAGAAGCTGGCAGATGATCTCAAGGGTGTAGCTCGCGCCAGCCTGGTTTCGGCTAATGAGCTTTCATCCGAAGCCGTTGAAAAGATTCGCAAGGCATTGTCAAAGAAAACAGGTAAGGACATTGTCCTGGATATCAAAACAGACCCGGCGCTCATCGGCGGGGTGGTTACCAAAATTGGGGATCTTGTTTTGGATGGCAGTATCAAAACACAATTACTCAACATGAGAGAATCTTTAAAAAGGGGTGAGAGCGTATAATGGAATTAAAAGCTGAAGAAATAAGTCAGATCATTAAAGATCAAATCAAGGATTACGACAAAAAGGTTGAACTCAGTGAAACGGGAATCGTTTTGTCGGTTGGCGATGGTATTGCCAGAGTCTACGGCCTTGAGAAAGCAATGGCCCTTGAACTGGTTGAATTTCCCGGTGGTATTCTTGGGCTTGTCCTGAACCTTGAGGAAGACAACGTGGGTATCGGCATTATGGGATCCGATGTTCACATCAAGGAAGGGGATATCGTCAAGCGAACCGGCCGAATTGCTCAGGTGCCGGTCGGCGAGGCGGTTCTTGGCCGCGTGGTTTCCGCTGTTGGCGAACCTCTGGACGGAAAAGGACCCATTAATGCCAAGGAATTCCGACGCGTTGAAATGGTTGCCCCGGGCGTAATTGCCAGAAAAAGCGTTCATGAGCCCATGGTCACCGGCCTGAAGGCCATTGACGCCATGACGCCGGTGGGAAGAGGGCAGCGAGAGCTGATCATCGGCGACCGTCAGATCGGCAAAACCGCCATCGCTATTGATGCAATTCTCAGCCAGAAAGGACAGGATGTTTTCTGCGTTTATGTGGCCTGCGGCCAAAAGAAGTCCACGGTTGCTCAGATTGTGGCCATTCTGGAAAAACACGGTGCGATGGCATATACCACGGTGGTTGCCGCGTGTGCCAGTGATCCTGCAACGCTGCAGTATGTTGCGCCATATGCCGGATGCGCGATGGCGGAATATTTCAGAGACAGTAAAAGGCATTCTCTGATTATTTATGACGATCTTTCCAAACAGGCTGTCGCTTACCGTCAGGTCTCTCTGCTTCTTAGACGTCCTCCCGGACGCGAAGCTTATCCCGGTGACATTTTCTATAACCACTCCCGCTTGCTGGAGCGTTCCTGCAAATTGAATGATGAACTTGGCGCCGGATCTCTTACCGCCCTTCCCATCATTGAAACCCAGGCGGGTGACGTTTCCGCTTATATTCCCACAAACGTTATTTCCATTACCGATGGACAGATTTATCTGGAGCCCAAACTCTTTTTTGCAGGCGTCAGGCCGGCTATCAACGTCGGGCTTTCCGTATCCCGCGTCGGTGGTGCAGCGCAAACCAAAGGCATGAAACAGGTGGCCGGCACACTTCGACTCGATCTGGCCCAATACCGGGAACTTGAAGCATTTGCAGCATTCGGGAGCGATCTGGATAAATCAACCCAGAACCAGCTAACCCGTGGTGCCCGTCTGGTTGAAATCCTGAAACAGCCGCAGTACAAACCCCTTGCCATGGAAAAACAGGTTACGATCCTGTTTGCCGGGACGCGGGGTTTTCTGGATAAATACCCCATAGATGTTCTGGCAAAATATGAGGCTGGTCTTTACACGTTCATCGAAGAGCGACATCCCAAGGCTTTTACGGAACTGGCGGATAAAAAAGTCATTACCGAAGATATTGATAAAATGCTACGAGCTGCCTTGACTGAATACGATGAAGAATTTAAAGATACAATTAAATAATGCTTGATAATATTAACATCTCTGGTGTCTTTTATTAAGGACGATTTGATATGGCAAGATTAAAAGACGTTCAAAATAAAATAAGCGCGGTTAAAAAGACCAAACAAATTACAAAAGCCATGAACATGGTTGCAGCTTCCAGATTGCGTGGAGCGCAACAAAACATGGAGGCTTTTCGTCCTTATGCGAATAAATTCGCTGAAGTATTGACCAGCCTGGCGGAAAAAGCAGGGGAGGGCGCAAGCCCATTGCTGATACCTCGTGAAGAAGTTAAAAAAATTCATATTGTCTTGTGTACTTCAGACAGAGGATTGTGCGGCGGGTTTAATAACAATCTGGTTACCAAAGCCGAAAAATTTGCAAAGGAAATGGCCGAAAAAGGACTGGAAATTTCATTTACGAATTTTGGTAAAAAAGGTCGAGATTGGTCTAGAAAAGCCAAAGTGCCCATTGTCAGTGAACATCTTGGGATTATTGGGACAACTATCGGTTTTAATACTGCTTCGACAGCAGGGCGTAAGCTGGTTGATCAGTTTCTGATCGGCGTTTATGATGAGGTTTACGTTATTTATTCTGAGTTCAGAACCATGTCCAAACAAGTACCTTTAGTTGAGAAAATTTTGCCCATTACCCCCTTTAAATCCGAAGAAAGCACGGTTGCAGATAAAGATCAGCCTTACCAGGCAGAACATATCTGTGAACCATCACCTGCGGGTCTGCTGGGCGAATTGTTGCCAATGAATGTATATGTTCAATTGCATAGGGCATTTTTAGAAACATCTACCAGCGAACATGCTGCCAGAATGATGGCGATGGAAAATGCCACATCAGCCTGCAATGACATGATCGGAAGCCTGACCCTCGCTTATAACAAAGCCAGGCAGGCGGCAATTACGGCTGATCTGATGGATATTGTTGGCGGTGCCGAAGCGCTTAAAGGTTAAATAATTGATGCAGCATATTGAAGGACAGGAGGATATTTGATGGGACAGAATATTGGATATATTAAACAGGTGGTGGGGCCTATCGTTGATGTTGAGTTTGAGCAGGGCCAATTGCCCAACATCCTGACCGCACTACTGGTAAGTAATCCTACAATTAATGATGAAGCTGACAATCTCGTGATTGAAGTTGCTCAGCATCTGGGCGACAATATTGTCCGTACGATTGCCATGGATGTTACCGATGGTCTGGTTCGGGGAATGCCGGTAAAGGATACCGGAAGCCCCATTATGATGCCGGTTGGTGAAGCAGGTTTGGGACGCGTATTAAATGTTGTCGGCAGACCGGTAGATGGTCTTGGCCCCATCAGTCAGGAAAAAATGATGCCGATTCACCGTGAAGCTCCTAAGTTTACCGAACAGGATACAACGGTGAAAGTATTGGAAACCGGCGTCAAAGTGATCGATCTGCTGGTGCCGTTTCCCAGAGGCGGGAAGATGGGACTTTTTGGAGGTGCCGGCGTCGGCAAGACCGTTATCATGATGGAAATGGTCAATAACATTGCTAAGCATCATCAAGGAATCTCCGTTTTTGCAGGGGTTGGCGAAAGAACACGCGAAGGAAATGACCTGTATCACGAAATGAAGAATTCCGGTGTTCTTCCCAATGCTGCGCTGATCTATGGACAGATGACAGAGCCCCCCGGCGCACGTGCCCGTGTTGCGCTTTCCGCTCTTACGGCTGCAGAATACTTTCGGGATGTTGAAGGTAAGGATGTTTTGATCTTTATTGATAATATTTTTAGATTTACACAGGCCGGGTCCGAAGTTTCCGCCTTGCTCGGACGTATGCCGTCCGCGGTTGGTTACCAGCCCACACTGGCTGTCGACCTTGGCACGCTTCAGGAACGCATTACCTCCACCAATAAGGGGGCCATTACGGCTGTTCAATGCGTTTATGTGCCTGCAGACGATTTGACTGACCCGGCTCCTGCAACCACATTTGCTCATTTGGATGGAACGGTTGTACTTTCCCGCCAGATTGCAGAACTCGGAATCTATCCGTCGGTTGACCCACTGGATTCCACTTCCAGAATTCTGGATGCCGCCTATATTGGCGAAGAACATTATCTGGTAGCCAGAACAGTCCAAAGGGTCCTGCAAAAATATAAAGAACTTCAGGACATTATCGCGATTCTTGGCATTGACGAACTGTCTGACGAAGACAAATTAACTGTTGCTCGCGCCAGAAGAATTCAACGATTTCTTTCTCAGCCTTTCCATGTTGCTGAAACCTTTACCGGTATGCCGGGTGCATATTGTAAAATCGAGGATACCGTTCGAGGCTTTAAAGAAATCTGTGACGGAAAACATGATGATCTTCCGGAACAGGCTTTTTACATGGTTGGCGGCATTGAAGGCGCTGTCGAGAAAGCCAAAAAAATGGCCGAAGCACAATAAATACAGGTTGAGGGCAAATGAATGGCTGGAAATATA
>JAPLJE010000346.1 GCA_026388755.1 Deltaproteobacteria bacterium
ATAAGCTGATTGATTTCATCTTTATTCAGCCCGCTGGAGGCGGTGATCTTGATGGACTGTTCCTTGCCGGTTCCCAGATCTTTTGCAGAAACATTCACGATGCCGTTGGCGTCAATGTCAAATGTCACTTCGACTTGCGGTATACCACGAGGCGCCGGCGGAATTCCGACCAGCTCAAAACGGCCCAGGGTCTTGTTCCCGTTTGCCATTTCGCGTTCGCCCTGAAGCACATGAATGGAAACCGCGGGCTGGTTGTCTGCGGCTGTTGAGAACACCTGGCTTTTTTTGGTGGGGATGGTGGTGTTCTTTTCAATCAACCGGGTCATCACACCGCCAAGGGTTTCAATACCCAGAGACAGCGGCGTCACATCTAGAAGCAGAACGTCCTTGACATCTCCGCCCAGAACCCCGCCTTGAATGGCAGCACCGATGGCCACAACCTCATCCGGATTAACTCCCTTGTGGGGTTCCTTGCCAAAAATACGTTTTACCCGATCCTGAACCGCTGGCATGCGGGTCATGCCGCCGACCAGCACCACTTCTTGAATGTCGTTGGGGGTCATGCCGGCATCTTTCAGTGCGATTCGGCACGGACCTTCCAGGTTGTCCAGCAGGTCTGCAACCAGGGCCTCCAGTTTTGCCCGGGTGATCCGGATATTCATGTGTTTGGGGCCATTGGCGTCCGCTGTGATAAACGGAAGGTTGACATCGGTTTCCATGGAGGTTGAAAGCTCCATCTTGGCTTTTTCCGCTGCCTCTTTCAGGCGTTGAAGCGCCATTTTGTCGTGTCGAATGTCAATTCCCTGTTCTTTTTTAAATTCGCTGGCCAGGAATTCAATCAGCCGAAGGTCAAAATCCTCACCGCCCAAATGGGTGTCGCCGTTTGTGGATTTGACTTCAAATACACCTTCGCCGATCTCCAGAATGGATACGTCAAATGTGCCGCCACCCAGGTCAAAAACCGCAATTTTTTCTTCCTTTTTCTTGTCCAGTCCATAAGCCAGCGACGCCGCAGTCGGCTCGTTGATGATACGAAGCACATTCAGGCCGGCAATTTTTCCGGCATCTTTTGTGGCCTGGCGCTGGCTGTCATTAAAATAAGCCGGGACCGTAATGACGGCATCCGTAATGGGTTCTCCCAGATAATCCTCGGCGGTCTTCTTGATATTGGCCAGAATATAGGAAGAAATTTCCGCCGGGCTCAGGTTCTTGTCCCGCAGACTAATGCGAACATCTCCGTTGCTGGCTTCTTCCAGTTTATAGGGAAGAACCTTGATGTCTCTTTGCACTTCCGGGGTCTGAAATTTTCGGCCAATCAGCCGTTTGACAGCAAAAACGGTATTTTCCGGGTTGGTAATGGCCTGGCGCTTGGCAATCTGCCCGACGAGACGTTCTCCGCTTTCTGAAATCGCCACAATCGAAGGTGTGGTTCGGCCGCCTTCAGCATTGGTCAATACTTTGGCTTCGCCCCCTTCCATGATGGCCACACATGAGTTGGTGGTTCCTAAATCAATTCCAATAATTTTGCCCATGGGTAATCCTCCTTGAATATATAAAAAAAATATCTTTAACAGTATGTGTTGCAGCCGGAACAAAGAGCCACGGCTGCCGTATGGTTATTCATTTTTGCCGGGTCCTTTGGAAACCACCACCATGGAAGGCCGCAAAAGCCTGTCATGAAGCAGATACCCTTTCTGAAACTCACGGATAATGGTGTTTTCAGGGTATAAATCCGATGGCTCCTGCATCATGGCCTGATGAAAATTGGGATCAAAGGGTTTTCCGACAGCTTCAATGAGTTTGACTGAAAATTTTTCAAAAATCTTCAGCAGGGCCTTCAGGGTCATCTCAACTCCCTCAATGACGCATCCGGCTGCGTTCTTTTCGCTGCTGGTGGATTGGATGGCGCGTTCCAGATTATCCACGACCGTAAGCAGCTCCAACAGCAGCAATTCGTTGGCGTATTTTCTGAAATCATCCGCTTCCCTGAATGAGCGTTTCTTGAAATTCTCGAAATCGGCAGAGACCCTGAGCAATCGCTCATAATGTTGCCTGGACTCCTGCTCAGCCGTTTCACATCGGATTTCCAATTCCTTGACAGGATCGGAAACGACTTCATTTTCGATAGATTGTTCATCAGCAGGAGGTTTCGGGGTATCTGCATCGGGAGATGATTTTTCAGCTTTTTTGTGAGAGGAATGGGTTTTACTCATGTGCCAGAAGGATCTCCTTCAATTCATTTTAAAATTCAATCTGATTTTCCATAACTGCCTGATGATAATTCGGTTGTCTGAAAAATAATACTGGTACGACTGATGTCAAGGCCAGTTCTGAAAGTCAATTCCCATATTTTTCAATCGATCATCCGGCCTTTGCCAGATTATTTCCGGCAAATTCCCAGTTGACAAGATGATCCAGGAATGCCCGGATGTAGTCGGCCCGTCGATTCTGATAGTCCAGATAATAGGCATGTTCCCACACATCAATCGTTAAAAGAGGGATTGTTCCCATGGCAACCGGCGTGTCGGCATTGCCGGTATTTATCACCTTTAATTGATTGCCGTCTTTCACCAGCCAGGTCCAGCCGCTGCCGAACTGGGCGGCGGCGGATTCTGAAAATGTTTTAGAAAAAGATTCAAAAGTTCCAACAGATTGCTCTATTGCTTGGAGGATTTTTCCCTGGGGTTTGCCGCCGCCTTTCGGCTTCATGCTTTCCCAGTAAAAATCATGATTAAAGAGCTGAGCGGCATTGTTGTATGTGGGAACAAGGTCTTTAATCCCGTACGATTTTTGAACGATTTCCTTTAGCGGCAATTTCTCCAGTTTTGATCCGGCAATCAGTTTCTGGGTGTTGGCTGCATACGCCTGATGGTGCTTTCCATAATGGAATTCAATGGTGCGGGAAGAAATGTATGGTTCCAGGGCGTCGTTATGGTAGGGAAGTGGAGGCAACCCCAATAAAGATATTGCGGTTTCCGACTGGCGGGAACAGCCGATTCCAGTCAGTTGTACCATGGCCAATGCACTCAGATAAAACGATGTTTTTAAAAAATCGCGTCTGTCCATTTTTCTTGCCTCCTATGGATTGTGTTGGAATCATTAATAAAGTGACCAGTGAATCGTGACGGCTTTGTAAAAAGTCCGGATGCTGCGTTGTGCTGCATCCTTCGTCATTGCGGCGTACGATAAGTACGCCTCATTCCTCAGGATTTGCGCGCCTTGCCTGCGAACTTTTTACGAAGCCGTCTGAATATTGACTTTTTACGAGTTCATCAATCGTAACGCATGACGAGTTTTTTGCTTCATGCTGCAGCAAGGCAGCGATGGACTATCTGAATACACTCTCCGAGTCCGTTTTGGACAATCCGGTCAGGCGTTTGGCCAGGGGATACCTTCTGCCGTAACCAAAGGCTTTGGAGGTAACTTTAAGGCCGGGGGCCGCCTGGTTGCGCTTGTATTCATTGCGATCGATCCGGGAAAGGATGTCCCTGACCAGATCCGGGTCGAAACCCATGCGGACAATGTCGTCAAAAGCCTTGAGATCTTCGATGCTGGCTTTGAGGATGGCATCCAGAACTTCATAGGGCGGCAGATCGTCCTGATCGGTTTGGTCGGGCTTGAGTTCGGCCGAAGGCGCCTTTTCCAGAATGCGCTCGGGAATGACGGGTTTCTGGGTATTGATATATCGGGCCAGATCGTACACGAGGGTTTTGGGGACATCGGAGATGACAGCAAGGCCGCCGTTCATGTCCCCGTAGAGCGTGCAGTAGCCCACGGCAAGCTCGGATTTGTTTCCGGTGGAAAGCACCAAGCTGCCGTTCATGTCTGAAAGGGCCATCAGCAGGGTTCCCCGGATTCTGGCTTGAATATTCTGCTCGGCTATTCCCGGATCATCGCTCTTGAAGCCAGGGGACAGGACGGCCGTGAATTCCCTGAAAATGCCGTCGATGGGAATGGTGGTCAGTTCGATGTCAAGCCGCCGGCAGAGCTGTGCGGTATCCTCATAATTATCCGCGGAGGTGTAAGGAGACGGCATGAATACGGCCGAAACATTTTCTCTGCCAAGGG
>JAPLJE010000628.1 GCA_026388755.1 Deltaproteobacteria bacterium
ATTCATGACCGGCTGTTTCAGATTACCCTTGCCCTGACCGAAATCGGCCATGCCCAGGCCAAATGTTTTTTTCTCGAAGACGGCAAATCGGATCCTGAATGGCCTGAAGGCCTCAATACAGTTCTTAACGTCGGATCGGCCCATACCTGTTGCGCCAACATCATTTATAACGCATTTGTCCGGCAGTTCGGTCCGAACAAGGCTGGAAACGCCGTTCCGGATGCGGAAGAACAGGGCTGGATTCACGAACTTGACAATACCGGGTATACGGTGATACCCCAATCCGGCACATTCCGCGATCTGATTGCAGAGCTGGATTTTATCGTGGGATGGCTTGGCTGCCGCTTTCTGCACCTGCTGCCCATTCACCCGACACCGACAACCTACGCGCGAATGGGGCGCTTTGGAAGTCCTTATGCGGCGCTCAGCTTTACAGCTGTGGATCCGGCCCTGGCGCAATTCGATCCCAAAGCCACGCCCCTTGAACAGTTCATCGAACTGGTGGATGCAGTTCATGCCCTCAATGCGCAGATCCTGATCGATATCGCTCCCAATCACACGGGTTGGGCAGCCGGCCTCCATGAAACCCATCCCGAGTGGTTGGTTCGCGGACAAGACGGCCTCATCGAAGTTCCCGGAGCCTGGGGCGTTCAGTGGGAAGACCTCACCCGGCTGGACTATTCCAAACCCGAACTCTGGAAGTACATGGCCGATGTGTTTCTCACTTGGTGCCGCAGAGGGGTTGACGGCTTCAGGTGCGATGCCGGTTACATGATTCCGGTTCCTGCCTGGCAATATATCGTCGCCATTGTCCGGGAACAGTATCCGGACACCATTTTTTTCTTGGAAGGACTTGGGGGAAAAATATCTGTTGCAAGGGACATTCTAAATACGGCCAGTTTTGACTGGGCCTATTCCGAACTGTTTCAAAATTATGATCGCGGCCAGATCGAATCCTATATTCCCGGCGCCCTGGATATTTCCCGGGAAGACGGACTTCTGGTGCATTTTGCCGAAACCCACGACAACAACCGGCTGGCAGCCCGATCCATTCCTTATGCACATATGCGGACCGCCCTTTGCGCGCTGTTTTCCCATCTGGGGGGCTTCGGGTTTGCCAATGGCGTGGAATGGCTGGCCACGGAAAAGATCATTGTCCACGAATCCCCTTCCCTGAATTGGGGCGCAAAAATCAACCAGATCGATTTCATTCGCCGGTTAACCGCCATTTTAAAGACGCATCCGGCGTTTCAGGATCAAACCCACATAAAGTTTGTTCAGGCTGGATCAGGTAATCATCTTGCCCTGCTTCGCTGCCATGAGCCTTCGCAGAATAAGCTTCTGGTTGTGGTCAACCTGGATGATCAGAAGTCCGCACCGGCATTCTGGATGCCTCAGCATGCGACCCTTCAGCTCTGGGATCTTCTTTCCGGTGAAGCCATTGTACTTTCCGAATTTGAAGGCCTCCAGTCCTGCCATCTCGGCCCCGGCCAGGTGCTGTGCCTCACCGATGATTTCAACGTCCTTAAACGTCTTAGCAAGAAATTGGATCAGCCCCCGGCCCTTCCGGACCCCATCAGCCGCCAGTGTCTTTGCGCAAAAGTTCTCGATATCCGAAAGGCTATCCACGGGCTTCAGGATATAGAAGACCTTGATTTGAATCAGGCCGCATCCCTTCTGGCTGCGGACCCGGTTGCCTGTTGCCGCAAGCTGAATCCTTTCACCAGCGAGCCCCGTATCATCTTCTGGAACTGGCCCCGAGATGGCCGGCGCCTGGTAATGATTCCACCGGATCATTTTCTACTGATCCGCGCCCAAGCTGCTTTCAGGGCCAGAATCACCGACGGTGACAAAACCCTTGTTCAGGAACAGAGCCTGACCGAATCAGGCGGCAGCCATTTTGCCCTCTTCACCACCCTGCCCTCTCCATCCCGTTCAAAGGTTTACGGACTGAAACTGTCGGTCTATTCGCCGGAGCGTTGCGACCATCTGGATGCGTCCATTCTGGTCTTGTCCCGGCCGGATGATCCTTGTTTACCGGCTCTTTACTCCCATGCCGATATCGTAGGGTCACCAGCCCTGTTTCTATCCACCAACGACCGGGGCGCCATGCTTCGCGCGCCCATCGCCTGGGGCGATTTGACCAGCCGGTATGATGCGGTGCTTGCGGCGAATCTGAACCCGAACATCCCCGAAAACCGCTGGGTTATGATGACCCGTTTTCGGGCCTGGGGACTCTATCAGGGTTATTCCACCGAAATCTGCATGGACTGTTTTGACGCCTTTACCCTGGAGGAGTCCGGCTGGGGACTCTGGCGGTTTCGCGTCCCTTCCGGCCAGGGAGAGCATGTTCTTCTGACTGTCGGAATGCGGCTGGATCCCCATGAAAACCGGCTGCGAATGCTCTGGTTTCGTTACCCGGCCGACGGCAATCTGTCTTCCCTTCCGGATGCCAAGCCCGTCCAGCTGATACTTCGCCCGGATATCGAGAACCGGAGTTTTCACGAAACAACCAAGGCCTATCTGGGCTCGGAACCCCTGTTTCCAACCAGCGTGACCTCCGTACCCGACGGTTTTATCTTTCATCCAGATCCTTTCCATCGCCTGGAAGTCCGAGTGCCCACCGGCCAGTACTCTTCCGAGCCGCAATGGCAGTATATGATTCACCGCAGCCTTGAAGCCGAACGGGGGCTGGATCCGGATTCGGACCTGTTCAGCCCCGGGTATTTTTCCATTTCATTAACCGGCGGACAAAAGGCCGAGCTGACGGCATGTATCACGGCAGCCGATGCTGCGCCCCCGGCCCAGACCCAGACCCGCTTTCGCAAAAAAATTGCCGCGGCATTCGACAGTCCGGTAGCGCCGTCTTTCTCTGAGGGGTTAAAAGCCGCTCTGCATCAGTACATCGTCAACCGTGGGAATCTCAAATCCGTAATCGCGGGCTTTCCCTGGTTCCTGGACTGGGGCCGCGATGCGCTGATCGCGGTTCGAGGCATGGTCGCCGCGGGGTTTCTGAGCGAAGCCCGGGACGTGCTCATCCAGTTCGGCCAGTTTGAGCATCGGGGAACCCTTCCGAACATGATCTGCGGAGACGATGCCGCCAACCGCGACACTTCCGATGCCCCGCTCTGGTTTTTTGTCGCCTGCAGCGATCTGATCCGGGCCGAAGGCAAGGACCGGTTTTTAAACCATGCCTGCGGCAACCGGACCCTTCGGGAGGTTCTGGTTTCCATTGGCGAGTCCTACCTTGCCGGAACCCCAAACGGCCTTCGCATCGATCCGGACACCGGGCTCGTTTTCAGCCCGGCCCACTATACCTGGATGGACACCAACCACCCCGCGGGAACCCCGCGGGAAGGCTATGCCATTGAAATCCAGGCCCTGTGGTTTGCGGCACTCACGTTCCTGTCCCAACACGACCTGCCGGAGAAAGCCGGAAAATGGCAAGCGCTGGCGCAAAAAGTCCGGCATTCGGTGATGGAGCTCTTTGTCCTTCCCGAAGAAGGATTCCTTTCGGACTGCCTACATGCCGGGCCCGGAATCCCGACCCGCAAGGCGGAAAGAGACGATGCCTTAAGGCCCAATCAGCCCCTGGCGATCACCCTCGGGCTCATCTGCAATGCCGATATCTGCGACGCGGTCCTTACTGCCTGTCAATCGCTTCTGGTTCCCGGAGCCATCCGAAGCCTTGCGGATCGGCCCCTGAAGCGGCCCCTGGAGGTCCGACACAACGGCCAGCTCATCAATGATCCCCACAACCC
>JAPLJE010000694.1 GCA_026388755.1 Deltaproteobacteria bacterium
ATATTATTTCTGCCAACAGAATTTCGCTTTATTCCTCACCCAAAATTATTATATCTAAAATAGGGTTACGATGTGAAGCATTCTACGATAAAAATGGCGAATGGGCATCAATAAATACCAATTGTATTCATTCATTTAATCAAGAATTTCGTTTTCGTCAAGTAATATTTATCTTTTCTGAACGTTCGCTCAGATTCAATATCTGATAATGGGGAGTATTTCAATGATTAATTGTCGACTTTATAAAAAGCCCGTCAGCATCGCTATCGCTGAATCCGGGAAGTTTTTATGAAGCTGTCGAATTCATGATATATTTTGAGTTAATCATTATTTAGCAGCCACTTCATTTTGTGGTATCCAGTTGTAAGAAAAGGAGGTTTTAGTGACAACGTCAGTCGGCTATATGGACAAACCGTGGTTGAAGCACTATGAAAAAGGGGTTCCCGAAACCGTTCGATTTGAAGAAACCTGCATTCCCGCATTTCTGGAACGCTCCGCAAAAGAATTTCCCGACCATACGGCGCTTCTCTTTCAAGGATTCAAGGTTACTTTTCGCCAACTCAATGACATGGTGAACCGATTCAGCGCCTGCCTGAAAGATTTCGGAATTCAAAAAGGCGACAGCGTTGCCATCCTGCTGCCGAATGTAATTCCCTGTGTGGCAGGCTATTATGCCACACTGAAAATCGGTGCTATTGCCGTCATGAACAACCCACTGTATTCGGATAGGGAACTGCTGCACCAGTTCAATGATTCCGGATCAAAGCTCTTGATTACCCTGGATCTTCTGGGCAACCGGATGATTGATCTCCGGCCCAAAACCAGCATCAAGCAAATTATTCACACTTCCATTGGCGATTACCTGCCTTTTCCGAAAAATCTTCTTTTCCCCCTGGTCGGCAAAAAGAAAAAACTGGCTGCAGATGTCAAACCCGCCCCGAACGTGCATAAATGGAAAGAATTAATTTAAAAAGCAAGACCGGATTCTTCCGGAGCGGATCTTTCCTTTGACGATGTCGCCATGTATCAGTACACAGGCGGAACGACCGGCGTTTCAAAGGGTGTCATCCTGACACACGGCAACCTCAGCGGCCAGGTTCAGCAATTGGAGTCCTGGTTTCCCGGTTTTAACAAGGGCCAGGAAACGATGCTGGGCGCACTTCCCTTCTTTCATGTTTTTGGTCTCTCGGTTGCCATGAATCTTGCCATCTACATGGGATGGGGGGACATTCTGGTTCCCAAACCTCAACCCGAACCCCTGCTTGAGACCATTGGTAAATTTAAACCCACTTTTGCGCCCCTGGTTCCCACCATGTATATCGGCATGCTGAACCATCCGCTGATTCAAAAAACCGACATGACTTCCATCAAGGGATGTTTTTCCGGAAGCGCTCCCCTGCCGGTCGAAGTCATCCGGGATTTTGAGAAAAAGACCGGAGCCGTGATTGTCGAAGGCTTCGGCATGACCGAATCCACGCCGGTCACCCACATCAACCCCTTTGCCGGCGGCAAGCGCAAGGTGGGAAGTATTGGTCTTCCCATTCCCTGCACTGAAGCCAGGATCGTCGATCTGGTTTCAGGAACCACCGACATGCCGGTGGGAGAAACCGGGGAGTTGATTGTTCGCGGTCCCCAGGTCATGAGAGGCTATCTGAACAAACCCGATGAAACCGCCCAGACCATCACGGATGGCTGGCTGCATACCGGAGATATCGCCATGATGGATACGGACGGCTATTTCTTCATCGTGGACCGGAAAAAAGACATGATCATCTGCGGAGGCTACAATGTGTATCCACGCGATATCGAAGAAGTGTTTTTCAGCCATCCCAAGGTTCAGGAAGCAACGGCCATCGGCGTTCCCCATCCCACGCGAGGAGAAACCGTCAAGGTCTTTGTCGTGTTAAAAAGCGGACAAACCGCAACTGAAAA
>JAPLJE010000803.1 GCA_026388755.1 Deltaproteobacteria bacterium
CGCATCACCGTTGTTGGCGAATAATACAACAAAATTGCCTATAAAGGTATTGTTACTTATAGGTTTGGTCCCGGCCCCGCAGGCCGGGGGGAACGCTATTGACCAAAAAACTCGTCAATGCTTTCTGCAAGCGCTACGGCAAATTGGTCTTTAAAAGCCTGGGATGAAATAATTTTTTCATCTTCAACATCTACAATAACACCGGCTTCAATAAGCACCGCTGGCATTTTTGCATTTCTTAATACCACCAATATGGTCTTGCTGTTATAAATCCCCTGTGACAAATCTATGGATTGATAATTATCTTGACCAGGTTTATCTTCGTGATAAGTTGATGGTTTTCTGCCAATCGACTGCATTTTTTTCGCAAATATTCTCGCAAATTTCAACGCATCCAGATAATGCAGTTCAGTATTGGGGTATTTGGGATCACTGGCGATATATATCGAATACCCCGGATTAAATTGCTGTTTGAAATCGTCTCGTACGTCAATAATTTTTCCATCATCGGTTCTTAATAAATGATGTTCTTGAACCGAATCGTGGTGAATAGAAATAAATAACCCAGCTTGTTTTTCATTGGCCAGAGCGATGCGGCTGTATAAATCTTTGTACTTCTCCCATTTCTCATCATCCAATGAATCAATCAAATATTGCCTTAATTTGTCAGCATGATTGATATCATTGTATTTTGTCCTGGTTAATATAAATTTTTTGTTTCTTCTGGTTAACTCACTGGAAATTCCTGCTACCAAATCATCATTGTATTCGACTTCTATTTTATTGGTACAACTGACTGCACCATAATCTGTGGGAGTATGCCCAGCATCAATGACCGTTAATGGTCGAGTTGGCGCACAGGCTGATAACGCCAACAAGAAAATCGGTAAAATTTTAATCAAATTTCTCATCAAAGTCATGGCCAACGTCAGCCAATCGCTTCCTTAGCTTTCGTCGATGCCTCTTGAATGATTTTCTTTGTTGGCGCCTTTTTGATATCCATTCATAAGCAGTTGTGAGATTGTCAAATATCAATGCCTGAGAGACACCGGATCATTATCCTCTTTTAAGTTTGGAAGCTTAGCATG
The DNA here is from genome assembly GCA_026388755.1 of Deltaproteobacteria bacterium. Lineage (GTDB taxonomy): Bacteria > Desulfobacterota > Desulfobacteria > Desulfobacterales > Desulfatirhabdiaceae > RAAP-1. The sequence continues at coordinate 1,089 of JAPLJE010000803.1, forward strand.
AAGTGGTTCATAATAAAATGCGCCTTTTCCCACTTTCGTTTTACTGTTTATTTTTACTTTATATCTCAGGTTATCTTTTTCATTGAACCACTGATATATCCACCAGTCGCCATCCTGTTTAATTTCATGCGGAGCTGTTCCAATCTGCTTGAACACATTTTTTTCAATTTTGCTTCTGATATCTTCAATGCTATCTTCTCTCTCAGATATAGTGATAATCCGTGCATAGAGTTGATTATCGATAAATGCATACGCAATAGATGGATTGTATTTCTCATGGATATCCAAACGGCACGAACCGGTGTAATTGTAATAGGATATTCCCCCTTTTTCCATATACTTTATGAAAAATCCATCTTTGTTCAGATCTTCGATACGGGCACCAAAATCCGGTTTATTGCAGTCAAAACTTTGTGCCAGTAAAGGAAATGCCAGAATGAAAAATCCTATGATGAAACACATTTTTTTCAGCATCTTGAATCCTTTCTAATTGCGAGAATGGTTTTAGATGAAAAACGAAAAGACAGAAATCATTATTTTGACGGCCAGCATTGAAAATGTACCAATAATTTTCTGATCTGGAATACTCATCATTGATATTGAATCAGTTTTTGCTTTAATGCAGGGGCAACTGCAACGGGCCTATTCTCTCCGTAATCATAGCAGACCTGAACAGACTCACCTTTTGCGTATATAATGGACTCATCTGACAAGTCCACCAGTTTATAGCCCAGTCCAAAACTTTTTCTTCCAATATTCTTTACACAAATCTCAAGCGACAGTTGGGTATTCAGTGTAACGGGTCTGAGATAATCACAGCTTATGTGAGCCAGAATAAATGAAAAAGTGGAAAAATCGGTGCTGTTGGATATTTTTTGGAAAAATGCTAATCGGCCTTCAGCAAAATAGGTGAAAAACACAGCATTATTAACATGTCCCATGCCATCGATATCCCGGAATCTGACATGTATCGGGAATTTGAATACATTTTCCATAATCCTTTCCTCAAATTACCAGCGCCATCATGTTTAACTTGCATCAGATACTTTCTGGCAAATGCTCAACTGAAACCCATCAGAAAACAACCACGACCGGTTCAGTCAGATGGAGAATAGTCCCTCCGACGAGTGTAATCCACATGGAGGGGGTAAGATTCGGCCTGCCTCCGATGACACTCCTTACATACTGCCTGATGAGTTCTTTCATTTCCGAGCGGAACGGCTCAGGGTATGCACCCAGGTTTCGGTAGATATTATGCAGGGAATTGGCCTCTGGTTTATGGAGAAGATTTTCTCGTTGGTCTTTAATCCTGAGCTTTTGAGATCTTATCCAGAATATCTGTAAATGCTTTTATTGGCTGGGCACCAACAATTTTGTGCTTGTCATTGATAATAAAGGTCGGCACTCCCGTCAGCTGAAGCTTCAGACCCTCTTTCTTTGCTTCATCTAATCGTAATTTGTAGCGGCCATCCTTCAGGGCATGCATCATTTCGACAGGTTCAAGGCCGCACCCATCGGCTATATCACATAGTTTCTCGGCATTTCCGATGTCTATGGTTTTGGTAAAATATGCGTGAAATATTTTCTCATGAAATTGTTCGTGCTTACCCATATCACGGGCATATTCGCTCGCTTCCAGAGAAAGCCGTGAGTTTGAAAGTACTGAAAGATCCCCGAAAACAATTCCAAACTCCTTACCTCGCTGGCGTAGGTCATTGAACATCTGGGAAACATCGTAACCCTTGAACCTTTCAGATAACAGCACCCCTTCAGGAGGTGTTTCCGGATGGAGTTCATAGCCAATCCAGATTTCATGGATGTCGTATGACTGCTTAAGCTTTTCGGCAATGCCCTTGCCGATGTAGCAGAAGGGTCAGATATAATCGGAGAAAATTTTTATCTTTATTGGCATTGTTCTTCTCCCCATAATTTCAATAATTGGGCGCTGTTATAAAGAACGTTCCCATCAAAATCATAAGCAACGTCAGCCAATCGCTTCCTGGGCTTTCGTCAAAGCATCTTGAATGGTTTCTCTATAAACGGTATTTTCAGTAAAATCCAAGTCCCTGAGTACCGTTTTGATAAAGCGGAAAAACATACTGCTATACCGCAAAAGCCGGATAATCACTCACCCGTTCATCTTAGAAATAAGAGTCGAAATGAATCATATATTCATTTATCCCGTCAATGGATGACAGTATCTGACCTACCCGGTCACGAATCAGCGATTGCTGTTCCTCCGGAACCTTGAGTGTGATCTTTACCCGACCGTCCCTGGAAACGACATCGGCATGGGGAAAATCGAACAGCTTACGAATGACCGTGGAGGTAAGGGATAGATCCGCCAAAGCGGCCCTGGATTCAACCGTTTCCTGAAAGGAAGAAAGACCGACTGTGCCGGCGATGATGTCCACCGCATCCTCCTCCGATAAATGGCCGATTCTGATGACCAGGTTGTATGCTTCGGGATCGGCGAGATCAACGCCGTAGAGAAACATGGCCCATTTGCGCCTCTCTTCATCGTCTTTTTTCAGGATATAGCGCGCTTTTTCCTCAGAAATATTTTCTCTGGCCATTTCACCCGCCACCCTGCTTTCGATATCGGAAATAATTCTGACCTTGAGGACATGTGAAATACTACTGACAAAATAATGTCCCACCAGCCCATGATACACGACATTGCTGGCGAGAAAACGATTGAGAATTGCCGACCGGATCGCTGCAATGAAACGTTTCTTGCCATGAGGAAAACGGTCAAGGACGGAATAGGCGTCTTTGAGTTCCCTTACCAGCTTAATTTCCGGCAGATGGAATTCGTCGAGGTTCTCGATGATTTCATCCCGGGATACACAGGCATAGTTTAATCTTTGGGCCAGTTTTTCAGCGATGGATTTGCCGTAAAAATAGCTTCCTCTGGAAATGGTGATAATCGGCATCAGAATCTCCTTTCGGGTAGATTGTCCGACGGGTCGAACAGATCCGACAGAACAGGTCTGAAAAAAGACAGGGAAAAACAGAGCAGCAGCTTGATAACTAAATTAGATGGTTTTTCACCGGATATCAATAGGCAAAGTAAACGCTCATGAACTATACTGAAAGATTCATAAGTCTGACCCAGATGGAGCTATGAAACGGAGTCATGAGAAATAACATGACTGTCCTTTTCCTCTGTATCCATTCTGGCTGGTGGACGAAGAATAATCCGGTCTTTCATAGGATGATCCCAATGTTCAAATTCATGTGAATACCAGGTAATCCGTGAATGGTTTCAAGATTTCCAAATATCATTGTCTGAGAGACACCGGATCGTCATCCTCATTTAGGTTTGGCAGCTTCGCCCGAAGCGGTTCATAGTAAAATGCGCTTTTGCTCGCTTTTGTTTTGCTGTGTATTTTAAGTTTATATTTTAGGCTATCTTTTTCGTTGAACCATTTATATATCCACCAGTCACCATCCTGTTTTATCTCAAATGGTTGTGTTCCGATCTGCTTGGACACCATTTTTTCCATTCTGTCTCTGATATCCTCCATATTATCTTCTCTCTCCGATATACTGATGATCCGTGCATAAAGCTGGCCTTGAATAAAGGCAAATGAAATCGAGGTATTGACATGATTATGCATATTCTTGCGGCATACCCCAGTATAGTTGTAATAGGATATTCCCCCTTTTTCCATGTACTTCACGAAATATCCATCTTTGTTCAGATCTTCGATACGGGCACCAAAATTCGGTTTATTGCAGTCAAAACTTTGTGCCAGTAATGGAAACGCCAGAATGAAAAATCCCATGATGAAACACATTTTTTTCAGCATCTTGAATCCTTTCTAATTGCGAGAATGGTTTTAGGTGAAATGTACAAGCGGTATCTGCATGGATATCCGGCATCAGGTTCCAACCCCTGGCTATGAGCTCGGTCAAAATGCCCTTGATCCCCAGCCAGGGGAGAAAAACTTTTGTTTGCTGGCGTGCCCATCGCATGCCAGGTGTAAATGTTGTCTTTATCGTGTATTGTTCCATCATTCGTTTTCATCTCCCAAATCAGCCCAGTGACATTGTCTCTAACCATGACCCAGGATGTGGTCGAATCCGGCAGCGTATTGCCGCTTCCATCCAGCTTAGTGTAGGACATCGGGTTGATGCTGTAGTTGGCGTCCTGGCCGTAAAACGGTTGGCCGGGTGAAGGACAAGGGATCTCAACAGTGTTGTTATAGCATTTGGTTAG
>JAPLJE010000524.1 GCA_026388755.1 Deltaproteobacteria bacterium
CCATAATCAAAGGATCTCCAACAACATTTAGAATATCATCTGTAACCTGAAAGGCAAGTCCAATATTTTTAGAATAGACTTTGAGGGAGGCGATCTGATCGAACGATCCCTGTCCCAGTAGCGCCCCGGAACAAACCGAAGCCTCGATCAGCGCGCCTGTTTTTAATAAGTGAAGTTCTTCCAGCTCTGACAACAACAGACATCCCTGCCGTTCAGCCAGCATGTCCCGCATCTGTCCCTCGACCATGCCTTTGTATCCCGCGGCGACGGAAATCACGGAAATGATGTCCAGCCAGTGTTCAGCATGAACCTTCTTTCGAATTTCTCTTGAAGAGAGCGTTTCGAAGGCAAGGGTCAACAGCGCATCTCCGGCAAGAATGGCTGTGGCGTCATCAAAGGCAATATGACAGGTGGGTCGGCCCCTTCTGAGGCAATCGTCATCCATTGCCGGCAGATCGTCATGAATCAGGGAATAAGTATGAATCATCTCCAATGCACAGCCAACCTGCAATGATAGCTCCGCATTGCCGCCGACCGTTTCACATGCAGCCAGGCAAAGGACCGGTCTCAGGCGTTTGCCTCCGGACATCAACGCATACCGCATCGCCTCAACGATTCGGGCCTTGGGCTGAGGAGCTGCTTCCAGAATCCGGTGAAGCGCCGCATCGATCTGTTGACGTTTATCAAATAAATAAATATTTAAATCAAACATATTAGGATATATTTATTAATATAAAATATTAGCTAAATTGCTCGGGTAATTAGACTAAAGCTGAATATGGCCTCTGCTTCAGTCTTCGTCTTGTTTTTCTTCAAAAGGGACTTCCTGAACCGAACCGTCCGAATCCTGAAGCAAGATGGTAATCCGCCGCTCGGTTTCGTCCAGCTTTTTGGTGCAGAATCTGGACAGCTGAATCCCTTCTTCGAATTTTTTCATAGCCAGCTCCAGGGAAAGCTCGCCAGCTTCCAGTTCTTGCGCGATTTGCTCAAGTTGTTTCATGGCACTTTCAAATGTTTGTTTTGCCATCGGATAATATCCTTTTCACAGTACAAAGCAAAGCTCCCCTTGCCAGCAGAATTTCCAGATCCTGCCCGACATGAACATCCTTCGAATTGCGAATGACCGCCGCCTTGGTCACAAAGCGGGTAATGCTGTAGCCCCTGGAAAGAATTGCAAGAGGGCTCAGGGCCTGAATCCTTGCAGCCAGTTCTCGAAATCCGGCTTTGTTTTTAGAAAATATTAATTTAATATAATTCAGATTATTATGACTATATTGTTCAAGTTTGACATGCGATTTTTGTATTTGAATTTTTGGACTTGCGGATAACAAGGTGTTGTTTCGCCAAGAAAGCCTTTCCCGATTTTGCTGAAGCTGGTTCGTCATGGCCCGGATAATCCTTCCGGACATCTCATCCAGGCGCATTCGAGAATCCTGAATCCGCTGCCTGGGGTGAGTCAGGTAGCGTGTGCTTTCCGAGAGCCGGGTTTGGAGTTGTTCGATATACCGATAAGTCCGGGATGTGATTCTCAGGGTCAGCTCCGAACACCGTCGCACCAGTTCGTCCCTGGAGGGCGATACCAGTTCCGCGGCTGCGGATGGTGTTGGCGAGCGAAGGTCGGCAACAAAATCGGCAATTGTAAAATCGGTCTCATGGCCAACAGCCGAAACCACCGGAATTCGAGAGACAAAAATCGCCCGTGCAACTCGTTCGGAATTAAACGGCTGTAAATCCTCCAGAGATCCGCCGCCCCGGGCAAGAATGATGACATCCGATGTGTTACGGTCGTTTAAAAGCAGAAACGCCTTTTCGATGTCGTCAACGGAGTTGTCTCCCTGTACATTTACCGGAACAATTTCAATGGGTATACCTGGAAAGCGGCGGGTTACGACGTGGATGATGTCGTGAATAACGGCACCTGTAGGGGATGTGATCACGCTGATTCTGGAAGGCAGAAATGGCAGAGATTTCTTGCGACTTTCTTCAAAAAGACCTTCGGTGGCCAGTTTTGCCTTTAACTGCTCATAAGCGATTTGCAGCGCACCGATACCTTTGGGTTCGATATATTCCAGAATGACCTGATACGTGCCCCTGGGTTCATAAACACTGATTCTACCCAATCCGACAATGCTGAGCCCATCTTCAGGATCAAACTTCATGTTTCGCATCTGAGCTCGAAACATGACTGCGGCAATCTGAGAACGCGCATCTTTCAGGGTAAAATATCCGTGGCCGGATGAAGGCCTTCGAAAATTAGAAATTTCACCGGTGATCCATATCATGGGAAAGGATTTTTCTATCATCCCCTTGATTTGGTCATTGATTTCAGAAACTGAATATATGCGCCGCTGTTCGATCATAAGGGAATTTGCTATTATTAATCTACCGTGTTATTTGAACGCGAATCGCAATCCACAACAAGTCAGGCTTTATCGCGGTATGATTTATGATATTATTAACGTCTGATAATGGATATTATGTAAACTATATGAAATCCTGTTCTCTTATTGACTTTGGATCATTCCATCTTCCGGCCGAATGATCCTCTGCCCGGGAATATTCTCTGGCAAAACAGGTTTCCGATGACCGGCAAGAAATTCTCTGACAGCGGGAATTATAAATATGGAATCATGAGGCATATCACTCAGACAGGTTGCCAGAATTGCACATTTTTTGTGAATGGACAACTGCTTATCCAGAATCATAATGAACTGGCCCTTGATTTTACAGAGTCCGCTTTTGACTTTCAGGTTCTCTGTAGACAATTTCTGTTCGGAGACAACAATGCTCAGCCTGTCAGCAAGATCTATGAGCCCCTGATATATCTGCTCAGGCTTCATGGATGATCCATACTACCGTGAACGCATGGTTTGCATGAAAATGACAATTCTATGGCTTTGCCAGCGCTATGGCTTCTTTCAGATTCAGAGTTCCGCTGTAGAGCGCTTTTCCGGTAATCACACCGATGACTCCCGACTTGGATAACGGCAGCAGGTTTTGGATATCCTCAAGGGTGGATACCCCGCCGGATGCCACAATCGGAATGCGCACGGACTCAGCGAGCTGACGCGTTTCTTCAATATTGGGACCGGTCTGCATACCATACCGATGAATATCCGTAAAATTGATGGCTGCAACGCCGTAATCTTCAAACTGTCTGGCCAGATCAATGGCTCGAATATCGGTCGTCTGAGTCCAGCCCTCAATGGCTACCATGCCTTTTCTGGCATCAATGCCAACAACAATACATCCGGGATGTTCTTTGCATGCCTGCCGGACCAGTTGCGGATTTCTAATGGCTTCCGTTCCGATGACCACTTTTGCAATGCCGATATCGAAATACTCTTGAATGGTCTTCAAGTCCCGAATGCCGCCCCCAACCTGAACCGGGATATGAATACCCTGAACAATCTTCTGAATGGAAGGCAAGTTTTGAGGACTTTTTTCAATAGCGCCGTTCAAGTCAACCACATGCAGCAGCTCGGCGCCCTGATCCTCCCATTGCCTGGCCATGGCCGAAGGGTCATTGGAAAAAACAGTCTCGGCATCCATGCGGCCCTGAAGAAGCCGGACGCATTTACCGTTCTTGATATCGATTGCCGGAATAATCATCATGGTTTGGGGAATCTCCTCAAAATGTCTTCTAATCCACCCAGAGCCAATTCTTCGGCGGTAACCCAGCTGGCCCCTCTTTTAATAAAGCTGCCCAGCTCCAGCAGATTTTCACTGAGCGGCCGCTGAGTCTGATCAAAATTTCCGGTCCAGACGATTCTCCCACTCTCGACATCGATCAGATGAAGATCAAAAGCGACAGAAGCCGGGGATTCCACCGATGCGCGATTTCCCTTGCGTTCCTGAAAGCGGAAAAGATGGCCGATGAGCACGGCATCCGCCCCTGCCCGCTTTCCGATACCGATATAAAGATTCAAATAGGCAGCAGACGCCTTATCTGGGCCGGACATCATGCCGGAGAGCAGATCCTGAGATCCGTCAGAGGAAAGAATGGCGTAAGCCTTGTTTTTTTCCATTAGCGAGACAAGCTGGGATGTCATAAAAGGGCCTGCGGAATCCGGGACAAATCCGGTTGCCATGACTTGACCGCAAAGATAACATCTTACATGAATATTTGATTCATAAAGCCCTGATAAATCGTGAAAAGGAAGTATCAAAATATTCTTGATATTGGATGCCTGCCGTGCAGGTTCCGGATGAATCGCACGGGTGCTGCATGAGCCCAGCATCAAACACGTAAACAGG
>JAPLJE010000277.1 GCA_026388755.1 Deltaproteobacteria bacterium
CAGATCCGTCATACTCTTTTTGCATTTATCCAGCAACGCCCGTGAATCGCTTTCATGTTTTTGGGACAGATGTTTCAGATCCAGTTCCTTCAGACCATCGGTTTTGGCTTCTTCCAGTAAAAAATGTGAAATGGACGGCTGCACATGATACAGTGTATAGGTCAGGTTTTTTACCGCGGAAGAAATCTTTACTGCATAGTGAATGGCGTTTCTGGAATGAATTGAATCATCCACCGGAAGAAGTATTTTTTTCTCCATCATTATCCTCGTCCTTCTGGGGTTAGATGCAAGTGTTACGTTTTAAGTCAAATAACATGATGGCGCATTGGAAACAGTTTTAAGCCATCAATTATCAGTTTACTGCCTACCTTTGGCTTTTTCAGACAAGATCATCTGATAGGCGGTTTTTCGGGAGATGCCGAATTTGAGTGCGATTTTCCTGGCAAGCTCACCAGGGCTTTTCGCAGGACACATGAGAAACTCCGAGACGCTACTTTCCAGGGATTCGGCAGAAAGGGGCTTGTCCTTATTTTTCCCGGAAAGCACCAGGGTACATTCGCCTTTAATCTCCCTGCGACCGGACAGATCCGCCAGCATCTCTGAAATGGGCCCGCGAATAAACTCTTCATATCTTTTGGTCATTTCCCGGCATACGACGCAGGATCGATCCCCCAGAACCGCCAGCGCATCATTCAAAAAAGAGAGAACCCGCTTAGGTGATTCATAAAATATCAGGGTTCTGGCTTCGTTTTCAATATCCTTTAGCATGGCGATTCGCCGGGCCTGTTTCTTGGGGGGAAACCCCAAAAACACGAAAGCATCCGTGGGAAGCCCGGAAACGCTGAGGGCTGCAATGGCTGCGGATACACCGGGCACGGGAATCACCTTGACACCGGCCTGAATCGCCGCGCAGATCAGCCGGTATCCCGGATCCGATACCGACGGGGTGCCAGCATCGGAAACCAGTGCAATGGAAATTCCATCCAGAAGTTTTTGAATGAACTGGGGAGCGCGTTCGGCTTCATTGTGATCGTGATAGGAAATGAGAGGGGATGAGATCTGATATTGAGAAAGCATCCGGCCGGTGTGACGGGTATCCTCGGCAGCCACCATGTCCACGCCGGACAGTACCCTCAGGGCACGCAGGGTGATATCCTCAATATTGCCGATCGGGGTTGCCACCACGTAGAGCGCCCCCTTTTCAATAACCTGAGACGCGTCAACGGCCGGTAAGTTCAAAGGCATTTTTGATAAGTTCGATGGAGTCCTGTCCGGAATTTGAAAATATCGCCACCACATCAAATCGGGCTCGGACATGGCTTTGATGGGTGGATTTGAGATACTGAAGGGCTACTTTTGAAATTTTGCGTTGTTTTTGAAGGGTAACTGCATATTTGGGGTTGCCGAAAGTCGCAGAAGATCTGGATTTGACTTCTATAAAGGCGATGGTCTCGTTGTCCTTGGCAATGATATCGATTTCTCCCATGCGGGTACGATAATTCTGCTCCATAATGCGGTATCCCTGCCGCTTCAGATAGATCACCGCCAGGGATTCATTATTTTTCCCAAATATCTGAAAGGAATTTACCATGATTCGCCCGCTCCTTCACCCCTTTAAAGCTTTTCCGGTGAATGGGAGTACAGCCATAAAGCCTGATGGCTTCTTTGTGAAATGGGGTCGGATATCCCTTGTGAATGGCAAAACCAAAGTCCGGATAGTCTTCGTGATAGCGTTCCATCAGGCTGTCTCGTGTCACTTTTGCGACAATGGAGGCAGCCCCAATGGAAATGCTCAAGGCATCTCCTTTTGGGATGGCTTCCTGCGACAGTGAAAAAGGCAGGTTGAAAATCCCGTCAATCAACACGTGTTCCGGAAGGGGAGAAAGGTTATTGACGGCTATGACCATTGACAGCAGAGAAGCTTTTAAAATATCCGTTCGGTCAATCTCGCCGGAATCCACAATGCCGATGCCGATAGCATCAGCATGTTCATAGATCTGATGATAGAGAGTCTGGCGTTTTTTGGGAGTAAGCTTTTTGGAATCCGTTACACCCGAAACCGGAAAGGAAAAAGGGAGAATCACAGCGGCTGATACAACCGGGCCGGCCAGAGGGCCCCGACCAGCCTCATCAACACCTGCGATTCGCGTAAAACCGCTCTGGCGTGCTTGGTTCTCGAATCTCCACAGGTCAATACCCATGCGGCCTTTTCAGGAGCGATCTTCTTTAATTCTGGCGGCCTTGCCCTTCAGTTTCCGAATATAATAAATTTTGGCTCGCCGAACATCCCCTTTTGAAACCACTTCAATCCGGTCAATAATCGGAGAATGCAGCGGGAAAATACGCTCGACCCCTATCCCGTAAGAGACTTTTCTGACCATAAAGGTTGCATTTGTGGTGCCTCTGCGCTTGCTGATCACCACACCTTCGAAAGCCTGGATACGTTCTTTCTCACCTTCCTTGATTTTGACATGAACCTTTACCGTATCTCCAGCGGAAAATTGTGGCAGATCCAACCGCATCATTTCTTTTTCCAAAAGCTTGACAGTTTCCATGACTCCCCCAATAAATTGTTATCTAACGATTTGATAGATTAATGTAAATGATCAGGATAAAAAACCCGAGTTTAATAGTCATTCCAACGATGGTCGTCCCAGCAAACGATCCAGAATAATGGATGTCGCAGAGCGGACCGACAGATGGTTATACTCCGTATTACCGCGAATCGGTTCCAGAATATGATCCGCTTCTTCCATGCAAGCCTGTGAAAGTCCCCATGCCGTGCCGAACACCATTAAATAGGGATTTCCTGTTTTCAGCAGTTCCCGGAATCGGATAAGGGAAATGCCCCCGGAATGATTCCTTGCGCTGGTCACGACAGTCCGGGGATACCCTCCTCCCCGCAAGGCAATGTCTTCACGGGCCTTTTCCAGAGTATCCTGAATGCAGACCATTTCCAGGGCCTGACATCGCGTTGGATTATAAACAGACCCTGAGCCTGTTGTCCAGTGCGAAACCAGCGTCTTTACCAGCGACTGTTGATCCTCAAGCGGGGTAATGACATAAAGCGCCCTGGCCCCATAAGTTCTGGCAGCCCTTGCCATGTCATGAATATCCAGGTTGGTCACCGCCGATGCGATGATTTCCCCGCGCTTATTGACGACCGGGTAATGGGCCAGCGCCAGATAAAGATTGGGACTGTAGAATATGGTCAATGTCCAGACGCCACTGTTGAAGAATTCGAACCTCAGCCAGTGTAAGCTGGCGCTGCATCAGTAAATCCTTGCGTTTCAAAACCGTGCGGATCAGCGACGATTCCAGCCGCCATTTCTCGATTTGTGCATGATTGCCAGAAAGCAAAACATCCGGAACCGATTCACCTTCAAATTTTGCCGGCCGCGTGTAATGGCCGTGTTCCAGAAGGCTGTCGCTAAAGGAATCCTTTTGAGCAGAATCCTCGCCTCCGAGGGCACCGGGAATCAACCGGGTTACAGCTTCCATGAGTACCATTGCCGGCAACTCTCCGCCGGTCAACACGTAATCGCCGATCGAAATTTCATCATCCACAAACTGCTGGCAGATTCGCTCGTCAATGCCCTCGTACCGACCGCAAATCAAAATCAGTCCGGGCTGTACAGAAAGTTCCGCTGCAATCTCCTGATTAAACACCCGGCCCTGCGGAGACAGATAAACGGTTCTGGCGCCGGGCACTGCTTTTGCAGCAGACCGGATAGCCGCAGCCAGAGGCTCCGGCTTCATGACCATCCCGTTTCCGCCACCATAAGGGCTATCATCGGTCACCTGATGCCTGCCTGCGGCAAAGTCCCGGATATTCACGGCAGAGGCGGAAATAACGCCCTGTTCAATGGCCCGCCTGACAATGCCATGGTCCCAGAAGAGCTGGAACATTTCCGGAAAAATTGTCAATGCGATAAAATTCATAGACAGCTTCCCGCAACAGCCTGCTTCTGCCTTTGTCCCATAACAGACGATTCTTTTCTACAGGCCTTCAGGGAGATTCACCCGCATGATCTTCCGGTTCAGATCAATTTCCAGAACAACCGAGGAAATAGCTGGAATCAGAATTTCACCGCCATCCGTTGTTTGCACTACATAAACATCGTTGCTGCCGGTCTCGATGAGGGATGCGACAGTCCCGATACGGTGCCCATCAACCGAAACCACCGACATCCCCACAATATCCGCCCAGTAATAGGTGTCTGGCTCAAGTTCGGGCAGACGGGTTTTTTCCACCAGCAAATCTGAACCCGGCAGCTTTTCAGCCGTACTGCGATCGGGAACCCCTTTTAACAAGAGAAGCAGTGCTCGTCCCTGAGGCTTGGCATCCACAATCTCCATCACACGGCTTTCGCCTTTCGAATCCCGGACTATCACAGCATGGCCAGGCGCAAATACTGAAAAAGAGTCTGCCTCGCAGTGAATCTTGACATATCCCTTGATGCCATGAACGCCGACAATTTTTCCAATGGCCACAAAGGGATCCGGATTCATTTCGCTTCAGCAGCCTTATTCGATGATTTCAAGGACTGTCCGTTTTTTGATCTTGGCGGAAGCTGCGCTCAGAATGGTTCGCATGGCTCGGGCCGTGCGCCCCTGTTTTCCAATGACTTTTCCTAAATCCTCTTTAGCAACCTTCAGCTCCAGAACCGAGGTCTGATTCCCCTCGATCTCTGAAACCAACACCTGTTCAGGGTGGTCAACAAGCGCTCGGGCAATGTAACCGATCAGATCTTTCATAGCTCCGTCTCCTTGGCTGGCAGGTGAGAATTCAGATGTGACGACATGATCAAGGGCTTCAGGCCGGGATATCCGATATCCCCTGTTTTTTCAAGATGCTTTTGACCGTATCAGTCGGAGTTGCGCCCTGACCGATCCAGTATTGAACGCGATCCGTTTTCAGGGTAACTTCAGCCGGGGTGTTCAGCGGATTATAAGTCCCCAGGTTTTCCAGAAATTTGCCATCCCTGGGACATTGCCCATCTGCTGCCACGATACGGTAGAAAGGCCGTTTTTTTGCGCCGTGTCTGGCCAGTCGAATTTTAACAGACATATATTTCTCCTTGTTACGGTGTAATGGTTATAATCACAGATTATTTAAATGGCGAAAAACCTCTACCAAACTTCTTGAGGCCGCCCTTGTTTATTTTCTTCATCATCTTCATGACATGGTCATAGTTTTTCAGCAATTGATTCACATCCTGAACCGTTGTGCCACTGCCGCCGGCAATGCGCTTTCTTCGGCTTCCGTTGATGATGCCGTGTTTGTAACGCTCCTGCGGGGTCATGGAATTGATAATGGCCACAACCCGTCCCAGTTCTTTTTCATCCACCTGAAGGTCCTTCAGATGCTTGTTTTGACCCACACCCGGAATCATGTTGATGAGATCGGTTAAAGATCCCATTTTTCGAATCTGAATCATCTGATCCCGAAAATCCTCAAGCGTAAACTGGTTTTTTCGAAGCTTTCTCTCCAGTTCGACAGCCTGTTTTTCGTCCACCACGGATTGAGCCTTCTCAATCATGGTCAGGACATCCCCCATTCCCAGAATCCTGGATGCCATTCGGTCGGGATGAAAGACCTCAAAATCGTTTAGCTTTTCACCAACGCCAATGAATTTTATAGGCTTATCGATGACCGACTTGATGGAAATTGCCGCCCCGCCCCTGGCATCTCCGTCCATTTTGGTCAGAATCACTCCGCCGATATTCAGCGCATCGTTAAAGGCAGTGGCAATATTCACGGCGTCCTGACCGGTCATGGCATCAGCCACCAGCAATATATCCGATGGTTTCACCCGATCCCGGATACGGACAAGTTCCTGCATCAGATCCGCATCAATATGAAGCCTTCCCGCGGTATCCAGGATCAGCGTATCCAGGCCCTCCCGATGAGCCCGGATTCTGGCTTCCATGCAGATATCCACCGGATCCATGTCCGGCGTCGAAGGAAACACCGGAATTGAAAGCTGCTCCCCCAGTTTTTTGAGCTGTTCAATGGCTGCCGGACGATATACATCGGCAGGAACCAGATAGGGCTTTTTTCCTTTTTTTCTTAATAATATCGATAGTTTTCCTGCAGTTGTGGTTTTTCCAGAGCCCTGAAGCCCGACGAGCATGATGGAAACCGGTCTTTCTCCCGACAGGTTCAGATCCTCCTGCCGGGAACCCATCAGCCGGGTCAGTTCATCGTTGACAATCTTGATGACCTGCTGGCCGGGCGTCAGACTGGACATGACTTCCTGGCCCAATGCCCGGTTCTTGATATCAGCGACGAATTTTTTGACCACTTTATAATGGACGTCGGCCTCAAGAAGCGCCAGACGCACTTCTTTCAATCCATCCTGAATATTTTTTTCAGACAGCGTGCCGTGACCCTTGAGCTGTTTAAAAATGGCATTCAGTTTGTCGCTGAGATTATCAAACATAAAAATCACCTAATGGCGTTACTAAATCCTTGAAAATAATATGAGAGAAGTGGTATGTCAAGAAAATTGTTTATTTTTCATGAAAGGCCAAAATATGAAAACTGGCATGAACACATCCACGCAGATGGACATCAAAGACCTGAGCAAGGAACAACTGGGGGCCTGGTTGGAGGCAAACGGAATCAAACCCTACCGCGCCGGTCAGATTTTCAAATGGGTGTTTTCTCATCAGATGGATCAGTTTAACAGCATGACAGACCTGGGTCAAGAGCTCCGAGAGAAACTTGCCGCCCATTTTGTTATTTCCCGTTTGAAGGCCGAGAGAATTGAGACCTCACGGGACGGTTCCCGAAAATATCTTTTCAGGCTGGCGGACGGCAACCATGTGGAGACCGTACTGATTCCTGAAAAAAACCACTTTACCCTATGCATCTCCAGCCAAGTGGGGTGTGCGATGGGATGCAGGTTTTGCCTGACGGCAAGAGACGGGTTTGTTCGAAACCTTACGGCCGGTGAAATCGTTTCTCAGGTTCGGGAGATCAAAAAAAATATCGGGACCCAGCCTCTATCCAATATCGTACTGATGGGGATGGGAGAGCCGCTTGCCAATTATTCAAATGTAGTTCAGGCCATTCGAATCCTGACGGACAGGGATTTTGGGCTTGAATTCTCAACCCGCAGGGTTACCTTGTCCACTGCCGGACTGATTCCGGAACTGCAGCAACTGGGAAAGGACGTCACAGTCAACCTTGCAGTATCACTCAATGCAACGGACAATGAAACCCGCAGTCAGCTTATGCCCATTAACAGGAAATATCCTCTGGAGAATCTTTTGGAAGCCTGCCGGCAATATCCTCTTGCGCCCAGAAAGCGGATCACTTTTGAATATATTCTCATCCGGGGAATTAACGATTCTCAGGAAGACGCCCTGCGTCTGACGAAACTGCTGCGGCTCATCAAGGCCAAAATCAACCTGATACCTTTCAACGAACACCCCGGCAGTCTGTTCCAAAGACCCGATGAAAAAACCATCCTGAAATTTCAGGACATACTGATTCAGCATCATTATACGGCCATGGTCCGAAACAGCAAAGGCCAGGATATTTCCGCTGCATGCGGGCAGTTAAGGGCAACCCATGAAATCGCTTGAAATTGAGATCAAGTTTTATATCTCGGACATCGATTCCATCCGTACCAGAATCCGCTCCCTGGGAGCCGAACCGAAGGGCAGCGGATTTGAAAGCAACATCCGGTTTGATGATGAAAAGATGCGCCTGACTCGGGAGAAAAAACTGCTGCGACTCCGGCAGGATACCCGTTGCCGGCTGACCGTAAAATCACCGCCGGATGATTTGGACACTGAGTTTAAAATCTTCAGGGAACTGGAAGTGGAAGTCAGCGATTCTCAAACGATGATTGCCATGCTGGGGCAGCTGGGGTATTACCCCCGGCAGGTTTATGAAAAACAGCGGGAAACTTATCTTTTTGGCCATACAGAGCTATGCCTGGACACACTGCCATTCGGACATTTTCTGGAAATCGAGGGAGAAAAAGACGATATCCGGAAGGCGGCTGAGGCCATCGGTTTAAACTGGGAAAAAAGAATAACCGCCAATTACCTGTCCCTGTTTGCAACACTCCAAAATCAGTTGAATCTGCCATTTGAAGACGTTACTTTTGAGAATTTCAAGGGAATGGAAATAGACAAATCGCGGGTCGATAAAATTCTGGAAGAAGGGATTTTGCCCCCCCTGAAAATCAATTATGATCAGTCGGGATAATATGTCGCACAGGCGTTATGGGATTCCCAAGTAGTAACGCTGTAAAGATAAACAGCCGGAGAATGAAAAGTATCCCTTAGCCCACGTGCAATATAAAGTGCCAGGTTTTCCGAAGAAGAAGGAAAATGATCCCCGAACCCTTCCAGATCATTTAAAAAACGGTGATCCAGCTTATCGACAATGCGTTTGACCTCCTGCTTGATTTCTCCAAAATCAAGCAGCACACCGGCATCGTTCAATTCTCTTCCACGAATGCAAACCTCGACCTTCCAGTTATGGCCATGAAGGTTTTCACATTTCTTATCCACCATTTTCAGTTGATGAGCAGCCGCAAAATGAGAGACGACTTTAAGTTCAAACATATTTATCCCCTCTATACCCCAGGACTACCTTCCGGCAGAACCCCCTCTTAAAATATTTTTCAGTTTATTTGAGAATTTGCCGGATTCCAGTCTTTTAAATTCCCACAGCAGATCTTCCTGTTTTTTACTGAGATGGGTCGGTGTTTTGATATCGACCTGAATGACCTGGTCGCCACGTTTGCCGTTTCTCAGAGAGGGAATTCCTTCCCCGTGAAAACGGAACAGTTCCCCGGGCTGGGTCCCCTTTGGAATCTTCAGGACTTTTTCCCCTTTTAATGTCGGAACGGTAATTTCATCCCCCAAGGCTGCCTGAATAAATGAAATGGGAACTGCGCAAATGACATCCACATTATTTCTCTGGAAAAACTAATGAGGTTCGACATGAATGAAGACATAAAGATCACCGGTAGGCCCATTGAAGGAACCGGCTTCGCCCTCGCCGGTCAGCCTGAGGCGGGACCCGGTATCAACGCCGCCTGGAATTTTTACAGACACTTTTTTATGAATCAGGACCTTACCTGCGCCGCTGCATTCGGAGCAGGGATTGGTAATGATCTGACCCTGGCCCCGACAGGAGGGGCAGGTGGTCCTTACCGTGAAAAAGCCCTGACTTCGGGAGACCTGGCCGGTTCCCTGGCAGTGCCGACAGTTTTCTGGATACGTCCCTGGCTTACAGGCGCTGCCTTCGCACTCTGGACAAGTTGCTGTCTTTTCAAGGTCAATTTCTGTTTCCGTCCCAAATGCTGCCTCCATGAAACTGAGACGCATGTCGTAGCGAAGATCAGAGCCCCTCTGGGTCCTGCTCTGGGATCGACTGGCTCCGGAAAACCCAAAAAGATCCTCAAAAATCCCCCCGAAACTTGAAAAAATATCTTCGAATCCGCGAAACCCTGAAAATCCCGCTCCTTCGAGCCCCTGGTGGCCATATTGATCATAAATCTGCCGTTTTTGCGGATCCTGAAGCACTTCATAAGCTTCGGCAGCTTCTTTAAACTTCTCTTCAGCGGCCTTGTTACCGGGATTTTTATCCGGATGATACTTGATGGCCTGTTTGCGATAGGCTGATTTCAGTTCGGTTTCCGAGGCATCCCTGCCTACGCCTAAGATTTCGTAATAGTCCCGTTTGATCGTCATGAAGAATCCTGAAGGTGATCGATACTGTTATATGAATAGAACGCAAAGGTAGCGAACGCTAATAATCTTTAGAAACTAATGCAATAATTGATGTTGTCAACCCACAAACGGGCGCCGTAGCACCGTATCCTTTTTCCAGCGCTCATCATCCCGGTAGGGATATTCGATATTGTAATGAAGCCCCCTGCTTTCTTTTCTGTGCATGGCGCATTTGATAATCAGCTCAGCAACCATCGCAATGTTTCGCAGCTCGATCAGATCGGCAGACACCTTGAAATCCCAATAATATTCCTGGATTTCACCTTGAATGATTTCGATTCGACGCCTTGCCCGGTTCAGCCGCTTGTCCGAACGAACAATTCCCACATAGTTCCACATGAAACGACGGATCTCATCCCAGTTTTGAGTCACCATGATCAGTTCATCGCCATGTGTCGTACCAACTTCATCCCAGTCGGGAGCATCGGGTGTTGCCCTGAAATCCATGTTCTGAAGATCCGTTACAGCCTGCTCCGCTGCAGAATCCGCATACACCAGCGCTTCGATCAGAGAATTGCTGGCAAGCCGATTGGCCCCATGAAGCCCGGTACAGGCTGTCTCCCCAATAGCATAAAGCCGGTGAATATCCGTGCGTCCGCACATATCCGTGGAAACGCCGCCGCACATGTAATGGGCAGCCGGCACAACCGGAATGGGCCCGGCTGTCATGTCCAGGCCAAAATTGAGGCATTTCTGATAAAGATTGGGGAACCGCGATTTAATAAATTCCGGCTTTTTATGAGAAATGTCGAGGTAAACCGAATCATCTCCACTTTTTTTCAATTCGGTGTCAATCGCTCGGGCCACCACGTCTCTACAGGCCAGGTCTTTTTGGGGATCGTATTTTTCCATGAAAGCATGGCCTGCGGAGTCTATCAGAATACCGCCCTCCCCCCTTACTGCTTCGGAAATCAGGAAATTCTTGGCATCCGGATGATACAGGCAGGTGGGATGAAACTGAACAAATTCCAGATTCGCAACGGTGGCGCCTGCACGGTAACCCATGGCAATGCCGTCTCCCGTGGCAATATCGGGATTAC
>JAPLJE010000686.1 GCA_026388755.1 Deltaproteobacteria bacterium
CATACCTATTTCTCTCCAAACCGTATTTCTAAAATTGTGAAAGAGCTATTTTGCTTCTTTGAGCCAAATTTTCGTTATGAACTATCCGTGACTACTAAATAAGGTTCATTTCTGATTTTGACTTTTTACGAGTTCATCAAATTTGAAGGAAAACAATATGACAATCCAGATATCTCAGGACGATCTCAAAAAAATTGAAGCAGGTATTCGAGATAAATACATCAAGGTTGCCGACAACCCGGAAGGATTGTTCAAATATCCAACCGGCCGGTCGGGTATTGAGGCTCAGAAATATGATCCAGAACTGGTTGGTGCGCTGCCAGAAGCAGTCATTTCATCATATTGCGGTGTGGGTAATCCTTTTTCTTTAGGGCCAATATATAAAGGTGATGTAGTTTTAGATATCGGTTGTGGGGCTGGAGTGGACACTATCCTTGCAGCAATGATGACAGCTCCAACCGGAAAAACGGTAGGTATTGATATAGTTCCGGAGATGTTGCAACGGGCAAAATCCAACATGGAGATGACTGATTTAAAAAATGTTAGCTTTAAAATTACATCAGGAGAAGTTCTGCCTTTTGCAGACGAGGAATTTGATGTGGTAATCTCAAACGGCGTAATCAATCTAATTCCTGATAAAGCCGCCTTGTTGAAGGAGGTAACGAGGATTTTAAAGCCCGGAGGTCGCCTGATGTTGGCTGATCAGGTCGCTATCGGCAGTGTTCAAAAAGACATGAAAGACCGCCTTGCTAATTGGTTCCAATGAGAGGGGGGTGCGATACCGGGAATGGACTTCCTGGTTTTGTTGCAAAAAGCGGGTTTTGAGAATGCGGAGCTTGTTGGAAAAACCGGTTTTAACAGTTCTCCCAAAACTGAAGGTGTCTTAATGCGTGCAGTAAAACCCGAATCCTCAATAAATGTGCAAAAACTAACAGAGAAGATTATTCCGGTTGAGAAAAAGGTGCATGTTATGGAGAGAAAAACGCCGCATTATTGAATGGACCTAAAGGAAAGGCCCTGACGGATATTGCTGTTCGACTTGAAGGAGAGGCTTATCAAATGGGGTTTTATAAAGCATTTGCGCTTACAGCACTGTCATCGGGCTCCGAAGGAGAATCTAATCCGGATGGAATCTGACCTTCTGGAGAAGACGGAGTTCCGTGTGAACTTAAAAAACCTGAGAAGGAAAAAAATAGTATCAGACCGATGTCGATTCCGTCCCATACGAACATGGTCTTTATGTTCGTATAATGGTTTTGAAATTGATACTCAAAAAGAAACGTACGGACGATGGAATTATTTTGCTTTGGTTTTAATCGAGTAATTGAAAGCCGGAAAGACCGCATAATCGGGTAGCCGGGGGTTTTTCTCCCCCAGCCCCCTCCTTAAAGAATACCGAGTGGAACCATACAGCTATATATCCGACCATACAAACCTTGGATAAAATAAATTATTTTGTTAAATATTTTCAGATTGTTGCTGTATTTTACCTCAAAATATGGGGATTACCACTTCGACGCAACTGCAAATGATTCCCTTGAACATCATCTCAATCAAAGCTCAATATTTTCTTTAGAAGCTATCTCAAAAAAAAT
>JAPLJE010000083.1 GCA_026388755.1 Deltaproteobacteria bacterium
GCAGCCAGGAAGCCGTGTCTGGCAGGATGATTGGATGACGGACGACCTGCTGTCATCCTTAATCCGTAATACATCATCTGTTTTGTGGCATGGGGTGGATTTGGGAACAGTGCCTTACTTGGAGGCCCTGAACCTTCAGCGCAAACTGGTGGAGACCGTCAGTCGTGGTGACCTCTCCGGCGTGGTGCTGATGCTGGAGCATCCGCCGGTGTTTACCCTGGGACAACGAGGGGGAATGGAAAACCTGCGGGTATCACAGGCGTTTCTGGAGCGATCCGGCATCCCCGTGGTTCAGGCAGAACGCGGGGGCAGCATTACCTACCACGGCCCCGGACAACTTGTGGTTTATCCGGTGGTCGATCTGAAACTGGCCGGAATATCGGTGGTTGGGTATGTCGAAGCACTGGAGGAAGTCATGATCCGGACTGCCGCGGACTGGAATATCCGCGCCGGCCGGAATCCGGCGGGCCGGGGCGTATGGGCTGGAAATGCCAAGCTCGGCAGCATCGGCATCCGTGTTCGACAAGCTGTTGCCTTTCACGGACTGGCCTTGAATGTTTCGGTTTCCATGACGCCGTTTGAATGGATTCACCCTTGCGGGCTTGAAGGCATTCGCATGACATCCATGGTTCAAGAGGCTGCAAGGGATATATCCATGACCGATGTCCGTCAGGCAGTGGTCAAGCACATGGAAGCCGTGTTTGGAACCACAATGACAATGACAGATGAAGCCGCATTGAAAGCGCTGATGAACAGTCCTGACCCGCAACAGGAGATATGACCGCAAGCCATTGCCAATAGGCTCCAGTCGTTTGGAGATCTAATCGGCGGTTGATTTTTCAGCATGTCAGCATACAATGAAACGATGACTCCGAACCAACCATCTTGCAAACATATTAAAAAACCGGCATGGCTCAGGCGCAGATTTCCTTCGGGCCCGGCTTATGAAACCGTCCGGACCCTTTTGAAAGACAGCCAGCTGCATACGGTGTGCCAGGAAGCCAGATGCCCCAACCAGTGGGAATGCTTTTCCGCCAGAACCGCAACCTTTCTGATCATGGGGCCCTCCTGCACCCGAAACTGCCGGTTCTGCGCCGTGGAACAAGGGCCGGTCCATCCGCCGGATCCCCGGGAACCGCTTCGGGTTGCGGAGACGGCTCTGCAACTGGGCCTGACGTATGTGGTCATCACTTCCGTTACGCGCGATGATCTTTCCGATGGCGGGGCACGTCACTTTGCCGAAGTCATTCAGGCAGTTCGAAAGCGGATGCCGGAGGTCGGTATCGAGGTGCTGATTCCCGATTTTCAGGGAAATCCGCATGCGCTTAAAATCGTTCTGGATGCCAATCCCAATGTCTTGAACCACAATATGGAAACCGTTCCGCGGCTGTATCCGAAGGTTCGGCCGGAGGCTGTTTATCCGCGTTCCCTGTTACTGATTCAACAGGCGGGGGCAGCCGGACCGCAGATACAGACCAAGTCCGGGCTGATGCTGGGAATGGGAGAAACGCCCGACGAGGTTCGTCGGACTTTGAAAGATCTGCGGCA
>JAPLJE010000163.1 GCA_026388755.1 Deltaproteobacteria bacterium
GAATCCGGGGGCATAGTCAAAATCGTGCCTCTTTCCGAAGCCCGGACCCGAAACATCGAAACCCTGATTCGGGAGTCATCCGGGTCTTCGGACGATCGGGTCGTCACCCAGGTAATTCCCCTGAAATATGCCAGTGCTGTGTTGATTTCCCGCCTCTTTGTCCCGCTCATTTCCAAGAGCAGCGTTCTGATGGCCTATCCGCCCACAAACACGCTGATTGTCACGGATATGCATTCCAATATTCAGCGACTGCTACGCATGATCAAGGCCATTGACGTGTCCAGTTCCGGGCAGGAAATCTCGGTATTTGTGCTTCGTTATGCCGTTTCATCCCAGGTGGTCAAGCTTCTGGATTCCATATTTCAGACCGCTGCCAGGGCCGGGAAAGAGGATTCCGATGCTGGGATCCGGGTCTTTGCCGACGAAAGG
This sequence comes from Deltaproteobacteria bacterium, assembly GCA_026388755.1. Lineage (GTDB taxonomy): Bacteria > Desulfobacterota > Desulfobacteria > Desulfobacterales > Desulfatirhabdiaceae > RAAP-1. Next base: position 430 of record JAPLJE010000163.1, read on the forward strand.
ACCAATGCTCTGGTGGTTATGGCTGGTGATGAGCATACCCAGAAAATCAAGAATCTGATTCAGGAACTGGACAAGGAAACACCCAAGGGAAACGAAAAAATGCGGGTCTATTATCTGGAGAATGCCAAAGCCGATGACTTGGCCAAGGTGCTTCAGGACATGCCCAAAAAAACCGATAGTGCGCCTGAAAAAGACAAGGCGGTTACACCGTCTATTCTGTCCGAAAAAGTTAAAATTACGGCTGACAAGGCCACCAATAGCCTGGTTATCATGGCCGAAAAGAGCGAATACGCAGCTCTGGAAGAGATCATCCGGATGCTCGATATCCCCAGAGCCATGGTCTATATTGAGTGCCTTATCATGGAAGTGAATGTGAACAAGGATTTTAATATCGGGACCGAATGGATCGCCATGGGGACAACCAGTGTTGCAGGAAGAGATGCGGCTTTCGGCGGCGGATTCAGCGGTGCAGGAGCCTATCCCAATGTCAAGGATATGATCTCCCCCCCGATCACCGGCGGCGTCGGAACCCTACCGACAGGGTTTTCACTGGGAATTCTGAGCGAAACTCTGAACATCGGCGGCATTCAGTTTCCGGGCCTTGCGGCTGTTGTCCAGGCCTATAAAAAAGACAAGGATGTCAACATCCTGTCAACGCCCCAGATTCTGACCACCGATAACGAAGAAGCAGCGATTATGGTCGGGAAAAACGTTCCCTATCAGACCAAATCCGGCTCCACCGGAACCTTTGAATCCTTCAACACTTATGAATACCGGGATGTCGGCATCACCCTGAAAATCACCCCTCAGATCAGCAGAGACCGGCTGGTCCGCCTGAATATAACTCAGGAAGTGACCAAGCTGGACCAAACCGGATCAGTTGCCATCACGAATGATATCCTCAATCGGCCAACCACACTGAAGCGCACCATCTCCACAACCGTTCTGGTTCAGGACAGCAACACGGTGGTGATCGGCGGACTCATCGATGACAGCATGTCCCTTACCGAGTACAAGATTCCCTGCATCGGCGATGTTCCGGGCTTGGGATGGCTTTTTAAATCCCGGGCCAAAAACCGGGAAAAAACTAATCTCTTCGTGTTTATGACGCCCCATGTGATCAGCCATCCACAGGAAGGTGAAGCGATTTACCGTTCCAAGCAGGATCAGATGGACCGGATCCGGAAAAAGGCCGAGAGCGACAACCCCGAGTCCATTAAGGACTGAAAATGGCCATGAACCAATCACTTAAGCGAATAATCATTAGTCGCTGTGGTATAACCGAGGCTACCTGGCAGGAATCCGAAAAACTTGCCGATACCCGGAACATCAACGTCTGTGACATCCTCGTTCAGAAAAAACTGGTTTCTGAGCTCCAGTTTCTGGAATGCGCCGGCGAGTGTTATGATATTCCGGTATGGCCGGATCTTCCCATTTCCCAGGATACGCTCTTTGGTGGAGAGGCCCTTTCCCGAAGGATTCCCATCCAGTTTCTGAAAAACCATGTTCTGGTGCCGCTGAAGTTCAGAGCGGAAGCTGCGCTGAAAACTATGGATGCGGAGGGTTCCGATCATCAGGTGGTGATCGCGGTCCATGATCCATCCGCTTTTCAGCCGGTTGACGATTTGATCAAGCTTTTGGAAATCCGTGAGTTCAAGCTGGTTCTCTCCCCGCGAGCCGTAATTCTGTCGGCCATTACCCTCAGTTACGACCGGAACCTTGATTCCGACGAAGACTTGGTTCAGACCCTGGAAGACGATTCCGCAATGCAGATCCAGGATCTGGAAGTGACTGCGGATCTACTGGATGACACTAGCGAGGCACCCATTATCCGGCTGGTGAACCAGATCATTACCCGGTCCATTCGCGCCCGGGCCAGCGATATTCACATTGAGCCTTACCAGGACAGCCTGAAAATCCGATACCGGGTGGACGGCATTCTCTATGATCTGCTCACGCCGCCAAAGTGGATGCAGCCTGCGCTCATTTCCCGCATCAAGGTGATGTCCAGGCTCGATATTGCGGAAAAGCGTCTTCCACAGGACGGCCGAATGAACATTCGAATTGGCAGCCAGGAAATCGATATCCGGATCTCAACCATTCCCACGGCCTTCGGGGAACGGGTGGTGCTGAGGCTCCTGAACAAGTCCGGATCCCTGCTGACGTTGACCGAGCTGGGAATTTCGCCGCCGCAGCGGGAGCTTCTGGAAAAAGTGACAGCTTTTCCCAACGGCATTTTTCTGATTACCGGGCCAACGGGAAGCGGAAAAACAACAACCCTTTACGCCATCCTGTCAGCAATCAACAAACCAGCCATCAATATCATTACCATTGAAGATCCGGTGGAGTACCAGCTGAAGGGCATCAGCCAGATTCAGGTCAATCCCAAAATCGATCTGACGTTTGCAAGGGGTCTGCGATCCATTGTCCGTCAGGATCCGGACGTGATTCTGGTGGGTGAGATCCGGGATAAGGAAACCGCGGATATTGCGGTTCAATCCGCTTTGACGGGGCATCTGGTGTTTTCAACTCTGCATACCAACGATGCGGCCAGTGCCATCACCCGACTGGTGGATATCGGCGTGGAACCGTTTCTGATTTCATCGTCCGTGATTGCCGTGGCTGCTCAGCGACTGATCCGGGTCCTGTGCGAGCACTGCAAGGAGCCTTATATCCCTACGGAAACGGTTTTAAACAGCATGGGGCTGACACTGGATATGCTTCAGGGGCCTGTTTATCAGGCGAAAGGCTGTCCTGCCTGTTTTCATACCGGATACCGGGGAAGGACCAGCATCTTCGAGATGATGGTGATGGACAGCGGGCTGAAAAACCTGATCCTTAAAACCTATGATTCCAGCCGCATCAAGCAGGAAGCTCTCAGAAAACACATGGTCACCCTGGGAGAAGACGGTGTTGAAAAGGTGCTCAACGGTATCACAACCTTTGAGGAAGTGCTCCGCGTAACCCAGAGCATTGCCTGATAAATGGAATCGTGTAGCGTGACAAAGGATGCTTTAATGGTTTCTAATGTGATGCGATTTCGATCGGGTGTTTTGAAAATGAAAACACTTTTATTTCTGGTGGCCGTCTGCTGGTTTCTGGTGCTCCCTGTGTATGCGCCGGCTCATGATCCGGACCCATCCGAGGATGGATCGAATCAGGAACCGTCGCTCTTTTTATTTCCCATTTCGTTTTACCAGAAAATCATTTCTCCGGCGGTCGGCAATCGGTGTCAGATGAGTCCATCCTGTTCGGCCTACAGCAAGGAAGCCTTTCAGACCCATGGCTTTTTCCTCGGCTGGATCATGACCTGCGACCGTCTGATGCGCTGCGGCCGGGATGAAACCCATCTGGCCCCCGGGGTATGGACACCCGAAGGCCGCCTGAATCTGGATCCCCTTTCCGGAAACGATTCCTGGATGAAATAATTGCTCCGCAATGTATAGCTGATGGCTTCAATTGTTAATAAAATGGGAATCTAGTAATTGGCTTATGACTTCATCCGAAAAGCCTATCCGTTTGTTCCCACTGTTTCCCGGCAACTAAAAAATTGAGCGCCTTCATGGTCATTACAATATCGTGATGCTGGTTCAACACCTGAATGTCTGAGCGGATGATCCCCCGATCCAGCTTGGAACGGGAGCGGATGGCTTCGATGACCGTTACGCGAAGCGACAGCACATCGCCGGGGTATACCGGTTTAAGCCATCGCAATTCATCCACGCCCGGGGAGCCCAGACTCGCCACCCGGGAAAGGTAGTGATCGACAAAAAGTCGCATCATCAATGACGCTGTGTGCCAGCCGCTGGCGATCATGCCTCCGTAGATAGAGAGCTTCCCGGCTTCCGGGTCTGTGTGAAAGGGCTGGGGATCAAAGCGCTTTGTAAAAGCAATCACCTCATCCGCTTCCACGGTTATGGAGCCGAACTCGTGACTGTCTCCGGTAATGTAGTCCTCAAAATACCGCTGTTCAACAGGGGGGGTGAAGATGTCGGGGATCATGGTGCTCCGTTTTTCCGATTATATTTGTGAAAAGTGCTGGTTGCGCTGCAAGGTCGATCGATTGTTGCTCTGATGAGAAGCGTCATCAAAAATGCCAAGTCTTCAAAATAAGTATGGTATCCTTATCATATTGTTGCTAATAAGGCAATTTGGAGTGGACAGCACACCCTTTGTTATTTCATGCAAACCCATATTCAGCGTTACTGGCATGGTGATGATGATTCCGAACCGTTATGGCGTGTTACCATCAGGGCTTTTTTTTCTTTTCTCCCTCCTATTCATGGGATACGCCCATGCAGGAAATCAGGTAGTCCTGGATGCAGACCAGCAGTTCGAGTATGCTGAAATCTGCTTTGCCCGCGGGGATTATGAAACTGCAACTGCGGAATATAAACGCCTCATCCATTTTTTTCCGGAGGATAAGCGGGTGGAAAAAGCCTTGTTTGCCATCGCAATGTCCGATTACCACAGAGAGCGTTTTCAGGAAGCCATCGCGGCTTTCACCGAAGCCGAAAATCGATTCCCGAATACGCCTTTGTCCATCCGGGCTGCCTTCATGATTTCCAAGTGTTACCTGAGGCTGAGGGACACTGGGAATGCAATTATCACCCTTAATAACCTGCTGGTACAGACCGACGATGGTGATGTCCGGGATGAAGCCTATGATGCGATGGGCTGGATTTATATCGAACTCGGAGAATTTGAAAAGGCAAGGTCGTTTTTTCAGAAAATCAGTTTGAAGAACCAGGTTGAGTATGAGGCGGATGTGCTCTTAAAAGAGCTGGAAAAAGACGAGCAGATTCCCCGAAAGAAACCCCAGGTCGCAGGGTTTTTGTCCATTCTGCCAGGCGGCGGTTATTTTTATTGCGAGCGGTATCAGGATGCGCTGGTGGCGTTTCTGCTGAACGGTGCCCTGATCGTGGCATCCTGGGAGGCATTCGATCAGGGAAATCCGGCACTTGGGGGTGTTATCGCCGCGGTTGAATTTGGGTTTTATGCGGGAAACATCTACGGCGGCATTGCCAGCGCCCATAAATACAACAATCGAAAGACACACGATTTTATTGAATCATTGAAAGAGAAGGCCCAAATTGGCATTTCAGGTGCCAAAGGCGGCCTTCAGCTTTCTGTACAGATCCCGTTCTAAAACCCACGTATCTGACGACAGAATTTGGAACCCCGGACTTACAGGTTCATTCGTTTGAAAATGGTTTCCGGAATATTTCGAATGACTGCCATGATCCAGCGCCAGAACCATCCCGTGTAAACGATGTCTTTGCCGGTTTGGTATGCCCGGTACACATCTTCGGCAACCTGCTCCGGTTCGATCATCAGCATTTTCGGAAGATTCATTCCCGCGGTCATTCGGGTTTGAACAAAGCCGGGGATAGCGGTCATCACGCGGACATGGCTAAAATACAGGCGGTTTCGAAGGCCGCTGAGAAATGTGGTCAAGGCGCTTTTTGCGGCTCCGTAAAGATAATTGCTCTGCCGGCCGCGCTCTCCGGCCACGGAACTGACCCCGATAATCAGCCCCCTGCCTCTGGCTTCAAAATCAGCGGCGATAATTTCAAGAATGCTGA
>JAPLJE010000495.1 GCA_026388755.1 Deltaproteobacteria bacterium
TGAGTATAAGCTGCCGCATTTAGCACTATGCCATCGTAGGTAAAACCAACTTCTTGTATTTTGTCTATGAGTTCCCCTTCGATGTTACTTTGGAAATAGGACAATTCGATAGTGCTGAATTTGGTCTGTCATGGGAATTCCTTTCCCCTGATCCGTTCCGGCATGTTTCAGACGGTTGACCCGTTTCCGGATTGTTGCTATAGTAAAATTGAGTTCAAGAAGTGCTGTCACCAGTTTTTCTTGCTCACCGCCTCCACTGAAAATCCCATAAACTGGCTTCTTCCATTTCAGTGGAGGCTTTTTTTTATCGGACAATGGGATTAAAATCAATCTATTCTTGTAAATAGAAACAGATGACCGATGGCAGACAACCGACGACAGAAAAAATCTATCCTCTGTCGTCTTCTTTTTAGGATAATCGCATATGCAGGAAGAAACCGGCCCCCTGTCCGCTGACAAGATCAAACTGACAATCGGAGCACTGGGCGTGGTTTACGGAGATATTGGAACCAGCCCGCTTTATACCATCAAAGAATGTTTTCACGGCATGCATGCCATTGCTCCTACCCAGACGAATATACTGGGGGTGCTTTCGCTGATCGCATGGTCTTTGACCATTGTGGTGACCATCAAATACCTGATGTTTATCATGCAGGCCGACAACCGGGGAGAAGGCGGAATTTTTGCACTCCTGGCGCTGATTTCGGGATCGGAAAAACAGCTCTCCAAGAACATGAAACCGGTAGTGGTGTTTTCGGCGCTGCTGGGGGCATCCCTTCTCTATGGCGACGGATTTATCACCCCCTCCATATCGGTGCTTTCCGCCATCGAGGGGCTTGAGGTCGCCACCCATGCCGCCGACAAGCTCGTCGTTCCGCTGACCTGCCTGGTGCTTTTGATTCTGTTTCTTTGCCAGCATCACGGCACGGAAGGGATCGGGAGGATTTTCGGGCCGATCATGCTGATCTGGTTTGCAACGCTATCTGCCCTGGGTACCCGCGCAATTCTTCAAAATCCTAATGTGCTTACGGCGATCAATCCGATTTACGCCTACCGTTTCTTTGCGGAAAACCACTTTCACGGGCTGGTGGTGCTGGGGTCGGTGGTGCTGTGCATCACTGGCGGTGAAGCCCTCTATGCCGACATGGGTCATTTTGGACGAAATCCCATCCGTCTGTCCTGGTTTGTTTTGGTGTTTCCGGCCCTGCTGCTGAATTATTTCGGTCAGGGCGCCCTGTTGCTGAATCACCCGGAGCTGTCCGCCAATCCTTTCTACGAACTGGCCCCCAAATTCATTCTTTATCCGATGGTGGCGCTTTCCACGCTAGCTACGATCATTGCGTCTCAGGCCATGATTTCCGGGGCATTTTCACTGACCCGGCAAGCGGTTCAGATGGGATATTGCCCGCGGGTTACCATCATTCATACCTCGGCAAATACCGAAGGCCAGATTTATGTCCCTGAAATCAACCGGATCATGATGGTGGTCTGTATCGGACTGGTGATAGCGTTCAGGGCATCCAGCGGCCTGGCTGCCGCCTACGGCATTGCGGTAACCGCCAACATGGCGATCACCTCGGTGCTCTATTACTATGTGGCCACAAGAACCTGGGGCTGGCCGGTTCAAAAAGCCGCCCCGCTGGTTGTCTTGTTTTTGATTTTCGACATCACCTATTTTGGATCGAACCTTCTGAAAATCTTTGACGGCGGCTGGTTTCCCATCGCCGTCGCCATAATCATCGTCATCCTGATGACGGCGTGGAAGGATGGCCGGGCGGTTCTCTATCAGAAGATTCGAAGCGCGATGCTCTCACTGGATGTCTTTATTGAAGATGTCGCAAAACATGGCGTTCATCGGGTCAAGGGCACCGCCGTATTCATGGCTTCATCCTCGAATTTTACCCCGCCGTCTCTGCTCCATCACTTCAAGCACAACAAGGTTCTTCATGAACAGGTCATCTTTCTGACCATTCAGCCGGAAGACATCCCCGCCATTCCGGAAAACGATCGGTTGGCATTTGAATCCCTCGGTCACGGATTTCACCGGATCATCGCCCGTTATGGATTCATGGAAACACCCAACGTGCCCAGAATCGTGAACAGGGCATTTAAGGAGGGAAGGACTCCGCATGTACCCCCAATCAGCTATTATCTTGGCAGAGAGACGCTGCTGCTTACCGGAAAATCGAAAATGAGCCGATGGCGATTGCAAATCTTTGCGTTTTTATCTCGAAACTCCAAAAGCGCTGTGGATTATTTTGGAATCCCTCCTGGCCGCGTTGTGGAACTGGGAGGGCAGATTGAGCTGTAAGGACAGAGGACTTTTTCAGCATCGCAAAACATGAAAGTCTTCTTGTTCATGCGTCACGCGATTCACTTGTCACTTTAAAATAAGGAGAAACACCATGACAGAGCATCCTGGAGCAATCACCATGAAGGGAAATCCATTGACATTGGTCGGAAAACTGCCGGAAGTCGGACAGGCTGCCCCGGATTTTGAGGTCCTGGACAATAATCTGACACCGGTAAGGCTTTCATCATTTAAGGGGAAAATCTGCATTATCACCTCTGTGCCTTCGCTGGATACCCCGATCTGCGACATCGAGACCCGGCGATTCAATACGGAAGCCGCCAAGCTGAACGCGGACGTGGTCATTCTCACCATCAGCATGGATCTCCCTTTTGCCCAAAAGCGATGGTGCGGCGCGTCCGGTATTGAAACAGTAATCACGCTATCCGATCACCGCAATGCCGAATTCGGCGCTGCTTTCGGAATGATCATCAAGGAGCTTCGACTTCTGGCAAGGGCCGTTTTTGTCATAGACAAGAACGGCATCATCAGGCTGGTTCAGTTGGTAAAAGAAGTGGCCCAGGAACCGGACTATGCAGCGGTTCTGGCTGCTGTTAAACAACTGGCATAGGCGCTACATGTAAATAAACACAGAGAGCCGTAAAGCAGCAAAAAACCAGCGCCGCTGCACACGGCTCTCTGTCATCCGGCGGCCGTCATACCGTATATTTCCTTCTCAACGACTTAACCTCTCTCTGGAGATTTTTAACCTGCATCTTCAAATCCTTGATCGCGGCAAGGGTCGTAGCCCGAATCTGTTCCTCATGCTCTTTTCTATAAAGCTTTTCCAGCCGAATCAGTTCGGCATCCGCCTGGTCATCGCTTAAATATGGACAGGCCCGGGCAATGGCAGCCGCAACCTTTTCATCAAAATTTCCGCGCAATTCTTCCAGAACCAGTTCTTTCATCTCCTCAAAGGATGGTTCTGCGTAGTCTTCTAAACAAATCATTCCAAAGTTTTCATTGATCATCAGCCGGGAGCATTTTTTGGCAATTCCTTTTAATGAATTTTCCTCAAAATAAGCAAAATACTGTATTATTTGATTTCCCAAAATGCCTTCCGAGACATCCGTTGACTTCGCATCGGTGTTCATACAAAAAACAAATCCTTTCAAATAGTTGATTGCAGAATAAAGCCTGATTCGTGCGCAGATCGTACTTCTTTGAAGGGTTTTAACAGACAACGCATTCAGAATCAACCACCAGACATCCCAAATTAACACAGCCGCCTGGAAGCCAAACAGAATTTCAATGGATAAAAAATGTAACTTTTTTAATTTCTTGACAAAAGGCAGACATCGACGTATTAAGCAAACTGTTCTGTCGAAAGACGCCAACGCACAATAATAGCCATAGACTTCTACAGGTTAAGTTACAGGAGAACACCGCCTATGACGCTCACTAAAGCTCAGCTCGTTGAAACCATCCATGAAACCATCGGACTTCCAGCCAAAAAAAGCGTTGAAGTCGTTGAAACCTTGCTCGAAATCATCAAAAAGTCCCTGGAAGACGGTGATGACGTTCTGATCAGCGGATTTGGGAAGTTCTGCGTCAACGACAAAGCCAAGAGACGGGGAAGAAATCCAGCTACCGGCGAAGACATGATGCTGGATCAGCGAAGAGTCGTAACATTTCGATGTTCTTCGGTATTAAGAGAAAAGATCAACAAGTGATCTCATGACTGAAGCCTGCTCTTTACCCGATAGCAGTTTGCTTTTTTTCAGATCGCTCTTTATTAAAACCGGTGCAGACACCCGAAAACAGGTTTCCATGCATGAAATCGGCAATGAGGCCGGTCTGGATAAATCCGCCTCGAAAAATATCGCCGAAGAACTGATGAGCCTGGGGCTGATTGACATCCGCACCCTTTCCGGCGGCATCGGACTTACCAAAGAAGGCGTCCTTGAAGCCCAGAGCTGGTTCGCTGATATTCCCGGCATCAGCTCTGCCGGAATGACGCTGGGAAATCATCCGGTAGTCGGCGAAAAAAATGGCGCGGTCATCATGGATATCCTGATCGGCCTTAAACCCCGGATTGGAAAACTCGGGATGGCTTTTGACGACCTGACGGAACTGCTCGCCGACGTTCAGTCTCTGGAGGCCCAGATGCGATCTTCAAGGCCCAAAACAGCGATCGTCCGGGAGTGTTTCCGCTCCATGTTGCCCGCTCTCGCCCGTAGCAACGAAACCGAAACGCTGTCCCGGATCAAATCTTTTCTGGCAGATTGACATCTAACCGGTCCGGACTGCTGAATAAAGCGTCCATGCGCCGACAACCAGAAAAAATATCCCGGCTCCCATTTTGATAAAGGCCGGTGGAATCACCCGGCTGATCGCCTCACCAAACATGACGGCAATCAATGAGCTGAGAACCAGAGCACCGGCCGATCCCAGAAACACAGACAGCTTCGAATCGCACTCTGCGGACAGACAAAACGTTGCCAACTGCGTCTTATCCCCGAGCTCTGCCAAAAATACCATTCCAAACGTTGTCAAAATCAGTTTTATATCCATAATTGAGCTACGAGGGATTTTTTTAAAATCACAATGCCCTGAGATGTTCCGGTTTCAGGGCGATCTTGCCTGCCAACGCCTGATCAATCAATGCCAGCGTAGCCTGTTTTTCAGCGGGCAGCCTGGCCCGAATGGGAAGATAATTGGAGGCATGGTTGGCATGAAACTGACCGCGGGTCAGGTGGGTGGCTTCGATCATGGTTCTGAGCTCCTGAAGCGTTTCATCCGGATCAATCAACACAAAACGGCCGGCTTCATAATCCTCATGAAGCGGCGTCCCTGGAATCAGCATCAGGCTGAGCGCGCCAACATATTCCGGATCAATGCCCGTCAGCACCCTGCCCGTTTCCCGGGCATGAATCCGCGAGCGTTCCCTTCCGGCGATCCCCAGCAGCACCGTGACGGACAGTTTGAATCCGGCCTGCCTGGCTTTTTGTCCCATCCGGATCATTTCCTCGGACAGGGCCCCTTTTTGAATGGCTTGCAGGGTCACATCATCCCCGCTTTCAAGCCCCATATACAGAATGCCGAGCCCCAAAGACCGCAGGGTTTCCAGCTCCTGAGGGGTTTTCAACTTCAGGCTTTTGGCATTGGCGTAAACACCCACGCGGGTGACCCAGGGAAGCCGCCGCTTGATATCCGATAATATGGACACGAGCCGCTTCTGAGGGATGATCAACGCGTCCCCATCACAGAGAAACACCCTGCGCTGGCGCTGGCAGTATTTTTCGGCAAAGGCGATATCCGCCTGAATAATGTCATCGGTTTTTATCCGGAACCGCTCGCCCTGATACGTTCCGCAAAAAGTACATTTGTTCCGGGAACATCCCACCGTTACCTGAAGCAGGATGCTGTTGGCCTCGCTGGGGGGCCGGATAATCATTCCTTCATAATGCATGACAAATCCTTCTTCGAATCTTTAATTGGCCGATTTCAACATCCAGCGCAGAAGCAATTTTTTCAAGCGGTGCCCTTCTCACAGCCGGGCTTTGGGGCGCTCCATCTGGGAATAGGCAGCCTGGCCTAATGCCCATTTTTCCGGATAATCGGATCACCCGGTAAAAAAGTCAGATTGAACCGAATAGCGCATCCTGAATCTCATGATGAACCCTTTGAAACCGGTTCATGGGAATAGGCTTCTGCAGGAACAACGGAAAAGCTGGTTTTACCCGGCAGTTTCCAGTACATCGCAATAGATGCCGTACCTATTCTCTGGAAATACTTAATCATAAGGGGGTACCAACCCGGTTTTTGAATATCCAGAACGACTTCGTTTGAAAAATGATCAGTCTGAACACCTGGTTGATACACAATTCTTTTGTTACAAATCCAGACACAGATTCCGTCATTTGATTTGGTCTTCAACGTATATTTCCCAGGTTCGGAAAATTTCAGAAAACCATTCATTTGGATTCCGACGCCCTGGCTGACGCCGCTGTCGAAGATCAGATCCTTTTTGGCAAAGTTATGATCGAGAAAAAGGATGGGTTCGCCCACTTTTTCTTTCGTCGTTTTAATATCGAGTTTAGGCATTTCATCTACAGATTTTAAGAACTTATAGATGTAAATCGGCAATAGACCGGGTTTGAGCATCGAATCTTCAGACAACTCCATTCCCGGAACAAGACCAGATACCTCACCCTGTTGTGCTAATCCCTGCCCCATTCCTGCTGAAAGCAGGATCATCAAGCTTATCCATTTGACCTTTTTCTGAAGTTTCATGAAGCCTCCTTATTAACGGGTATCCCAGAATGGGAGTGTCGGTGTCGGGGTTTTACCAAGCCATCTTATTGATATATAAACAATATAATTCCTTAAATAGCGTTCCCCCCGGCCTGCGGGGCCGGGACCAAACCTATAAGTAACAATACCTTTATAGGCAATTTTGTTGTATTATTCGCCAACAACGGTGATGCGAAGTATGCCGGATAGTCAATGGTGTCTTCTGCATATATG
>JAPLJE010000625.1 GCA_026388755.1 Deltaproteobacteria bacterium
GATACGGCGTGAACAGTCTGTTTGCGCCCGATGTTGAAAGAGACGTGAATATCCCTGACATCGAGAACCGAACCGATTTCAGTTGGATGAAGCGCTGTCATCTTCAGTCCTGCCATTCGTCGAGCGGAAAGAAACAGGCGAACCGGTGATTGTTGTTGCAGCCAGTCAACGGCGGCACGGCCCGATGGCAAATGGGACGGACATACTGACACCGATCCGCAAAACCGCATCCCATTGGCGGATTCGACAAGTCCGGCGGCTGTCCCTCGATCGTCCTGAAGGGTTCGCCCGCGGGTGCGTCCAAACGGGGGACGGCCCCCATGAGGGTCCGGGTGTAGGGGTGGCGCATCCGGCTGAACAACACGTCGGTCGGGGCATACTCGACGATTTTGCCCCCGTACATGACAGCCACCTCGTCCGCGTGGTTGGCGGCAATGGCCAGATTATGGGTAACCAGGATGATGGACATGCCATATTTGTCTTGCAGCCGGTCGAAACGTCTCAGAATCTCCGCTTGAACGGTTACATCCAGAGCCGTGGTGGGCTCGTCGGCAATGAGCAGCTTGGGCCGGCAGCACAGGGCCACCGCAATCACTACCCGCTGGCGCATGCCGCCCGAGAGCTGATGGGGGTAGCAGTCCACATATCGATCCGGATGAGGCATTCCCACCTGGCGGAGGCAGTTCACCGTGGCGTCGCGCACGTCTTTTCGTGCTGTGGCGGTGTGCAGGCGCAGATTCTCGCCTATCTGTTTTCCCACGCGCATGACAGGGTTCAGGGCAGTCATCGGGTTTTGGAAAACCATGGCCATATCCCGGCCCCGGATGCGGCACAGAAGCTTTTCCGAAAGTGCTCCCATATCGACTCCGTTGAACCGCATCTCCGCGCCCCGGACGATATATCCCCCCGGCGGCAGAAGGCGGATCAGAGCACGGCAGAGCATCGTTTTACCGCAACCGGACTCGCCAACGATACCGAGGGTCCGACCGGAATCGAGGGAAAACGACACACCGTCCACAGGGCGCACCAGGCCTTTACGGGTATCGATCCGGACGCTCAGGTCCGTCACCCGGAGAAGAGCTTTGAGTTTCGGGTTAGGCGTTTCCAGACGCGGTTTGAGAGGTAGTGTCTCTATCATTGCTGCCGGGTCCATCCACGCAGGGTGTCGCCCAGTACATTGAGCGACAACACGGTAAGGAAAAGGACCGTCGCCGGGATCAGACACACGTGGGGGGCCTCGCTGAGCACCTCCCGCCCTTCGGCGATCATCCCGCCCCAACTCGGTGTCGGCGGCGGCACGCTCAGACCCAGGAAGCTCAGCACACCTTCCACCACAATCATCAGGGCCATGATGATCAGCCCGTACACGCAAAGGGGAATGGCCATATTGGGAAGGATTTCCCTGACCAGGATGGAGCTATTATTGTTCCCGATCATTTTGGCGGCGATCACGAACTCCCGGCCGGCCAGTTGCAATGTAGCTGCCCGGGAAACCCGGCAGAAGGCCGGAACCGAGAGAAACCCCAGAGACGGGATCAATGTCCACAGGTTGGTGCCGAAATAAAAGCCCACGGCCAGCAGCAGAACGAGTCCCGGAAAGGCCAGGATCACATCCATGAATCCAATGATGATAGATTCCGTAAAGCCGCGGAAATATCCCGCCACCATGCCCAATAACCCGCCGATGACCAGGCCGATGAGGGGGGCGGTGACCCCCACCGCCAGCGATACCCTGGCCCCTATGATGACCCGGGAAAGCATATTTCGACCCATGGAGTCCGTGCCGAGCCAGTAGACCCGGCTCTGGGTTCCGGCCCCGGCCGTGGTCTCCGGCATTATGAGCACGGTTCCCGGCGATGCGTTCTGATGGTCATAGTCCATGATGTCGGGCGCAGGTATGGGCATCCATCCGGCCGTGACGGCACAGAGGGTCACGAGCAGGAGCCATGTCAGCGGCATCCAGAAGGTCAGCAAGCGGGAGGTCATGGGGCTATCCTCATCCTTTTGTACCGCCCTCAGACATTGGCGCGCTCCAGTCGAATGCGCGGGTCCAAAACGGCATACAAAACGTCCACGAGCAGGTTGATGCTCACATATCCAAGAGTGATCCAGAGCGCACACCCCTGTATCATGAAAATGTCCCGCGAGTAGATGGCCGTCACAAGCAGCCGACCGATGCCAGGCAAGGCGAAAATCGTTTCCACAACAAGGGCCCCGCCGATGAGGTGGCCCATCTGGAGTCCAATGACCGTAAGCAGGTTGAGAGAGGAAGGGCGGAGGGCGTGCCGGAACAAGACCTGGGCGCTGCTCAGTCCTTTCGAGCGCGCCATGAGGATGAAGTCCTCCCCCAGGGTGGTGATAAGATCACTGCGAAGGACCCGAAAGAGGA
>JAPLJE010000104.1 GCA_026388755.1 Deltaproteobacteria bacterium
CCCAGATCAAAATAAACCGGAATATCCACCTCAAATACCTTGTTCAGTTCTTTCTTGTCATAATCGATATGAATTATTTTTTTGTCTTTTAATAATCTGTCATCAAAATCGGTAATGCTGACTTCTTTAAGACTTGTTCCAAGTATCAACAGACAACCAGGCTTGTAATTCTCTACAAACTGTTTGGTGAAATCAGCACAAAACATTCCGTAATTGCCAAAGTACAATTCAAAATCATCTTCAAGGATACCTTTTCCACGGGGGGTGGCAATAACGGGCCAACCCAATTTTCGGACAAGCTCCTTTACCAAGGTAGAATATTTTTTGGCTCCATTACCTGTATAGATAATTCCCTCATTGACACTGTCAATGAGATCGATTGCAGCGTCTAAAGCCAATCGGTCATAAGCGGGAATGGTGGTATCAATCGCTGCCGTAAACTTGTTCACTTTTAACACAGTACAGCATTGTATATCCACAGGTATCGATATATGTACGGGTCCATAAGGAGGGGTCGTCGCAATAACTGCAGCCTTTAATAGTTCAGGTAAAACATCTTCTTCTCTGTTTACCAGGTAACTATGCTTCGTAATGGATTTAGTAATAGAAATTGTATCCAGATTTTGAATTCCGCCGCGGTTCAGACGTGCCCTACTGGGACTTCCGGAGATAATCAGGACAGGATGTTTGTTGACGAATGCATCCCCAATTCCGCCAATGGCGTTGCTAAGTCCAACCGTACCGGCCAATAAGCAAACTCCCAGATTTCCGGATACACCTGCATATTTGGAAGCCGAGTAACCTGCTCCGGCCTCATTTTTGGGTACTATTAACTTGATGTTGGAGGTGCACAGCGCATCATACAATGGCAAGTTCGAAGAAGACTGAATCCCAAAAATGTGTTTTACTCCGATTAATTCGAAAAATCGGATACATTGGTCAGCGACTTTAATTTCCTTTTCAATCAGATCGTTCAGTCTCTGTTTATCTACTTTTGTACCCGCTATCATAATTATATTCGGTCCCTGTAATATATTGCTTTCATCCAACAAAATTGACATTCTAAGACCTCAGCCCCATCATTGTTTCCAGTGATGGTAACAGTTATGTTTTATTTATCCAAAACCGCAATTTGGTCCGGTTGGAAAGATGGTGGCAAATGGAGAATAGTTTTGTGGTTGATTACCGGAAGGATGATAGTGATTCGGGTAGCCCTACAACGATAATTGATGATACGATGCCTCTAACAACTTTCTTTTTCTGTGCGAAATATAGGCTCTGTGATTTCGCAGTTGAATCCCTCTGATCAATTCGATAATTTCATTGGGCTTGAATTGTTTCATGGGCAGTACAATTCTAAGCAAAATCCGGAGTTGTGACACTGTAATAGCTGGTGTTTTTTTCCCCCAACCTGACCTTTATGTGCCAGAGAAAAAAATGCGCCAACATGCAAGTCATCATATGGTGAAGCCATCCCGGCCACTTTCTCACCTCATAGTGATCCATGCCCAGTTCGGTTTTAGCTTCTTCAAAACATTGCTCTATCGCCCAGCGAACACCGCTTAACCATACAAAACTTTTCAACCGTGTGCTTCCCATGGCATTGCTTATATAGTAAGAATAGATTGGATTTTCACCCAGGGTTCTACGAATAATCAGCCAAACATCATCTCCCGGGAGACCATCCCGGGCCAACACAATCTGTTTTTTTGTGAATTCATATTCGATCGGACCTTTTGTACCCTCAGAAACTTTACGTTGGTACCAGAAAAAATTATTCAGGCTTTTGGCAAATGCATCGAATGTTATGGGATCTTTTTCCGATGCTTTTAAAATCAGCTTTGTTTTTCGTACACGACCATGTTTGTATTCTTTTTTTTCTGTGATCGGCCTCCTGAGCCAGCATTGGGTGTTATTTGGCATGCCAACAAGGTAGGCTACATTCGGTATGCTTTCAACCGCTTTGCGAAAAAACGGACAGTTTCCATAAACTGAATCCGCAACGACATATCGAAATGGTATTTGACCGGACTGGGCTATTTCTTCCAACAATTCTGCTGCAATTTGGGGCTTTGTTTTAAATGTTAGATCTGCCGGGAATCGACAACGCTTTCTTCTTCCTGCGAATTCGTCAGAAAACCAGATTTCCGGTACATATAATCGGGACCCCAATAAACAATAACCGTGCCGGGTTGCATAACCGACATAAACACCGACCTGGCAGTTTTCAACTTTACCAAGGCTGCCACAATACTGTCTGGCTACTCCGGCAGATTCGTTTCCTTTTTTAACCATCCCGGACTCATCAAAAATCAATACGCCATCCGGCTCGCCCATATCATCTTTAACCATACTACGATATTTTGATAAAATTTTATTATTATCCCAATATGCGTCACTGACGAAAAACTGCATGGCGCGAACCTTGGCATTTTCAATATTCAATGCAATTGGCTCAATGGATTTTCTTTCAAGGGGGCTGAGCTGGCCCACCATATAGTAGTAAAAATTCTCTCTGGGCTCGCTTCTTAAAAAGCAGTCATTAAATTGCTCATGGAATCCCCTTAGTTCATCAACAATACTCTCAAGATCATCAACAGATATATCAAACTTTGGGATTAAATATGGATCATCGGCAATTCTACAATCAGGTAACATGTCTGCCTCCTTTCGATTTTGTTTTCGAAAATGTAGCAGAATGTTTGTTATTGATCAATATTTATTTATCGTTGTAGTGGTAGG
>JAPLJE010000262.1 GCA_026388755.1 Deltaproteobacteria bacterium
AGGTGCAAAGACCCTCTTGGTGATGCAGTTTAGCCCGTGGGGTGTCAAAGGGGATCGCGCCTTCCTTTTCGGCGATTTCCATTACCTTGCTTTTTGGCACAAAAAGAAATTCGGCATCCGAGTCGATGAACCGGGTAATCAACCAGGGACAGGCGACCCGGTCGACGTGTACATGGGATCGGGTAATCCATTTCATAAGCTTTCTCCTTCATTTCAGTGGATCATTGGACGTTATTGTTTCCCCAATATCAGTAGTTACATTTTGTCAATAACGCCCATCATAAAACATTTTTCATCATCCGTTTTTTATCCGTCTGTCACTGGGGCGGGGCTGATCAACTGTTGAATTATTTATTCAATTAGAGCCGATTGCAAAACGGGCACAACCTGGTTTTGACAATCGATAGCTGGCTGGAGTCAGGCAGGAATAAGCCGAAGAAGCAGCGATATACTGCACATCGGGTATACAATCGGTTGGTGGAAGAGCATGGTTACAGCGGGGATGAATGGCCAAGGTGCCTATGGGTCGGCAACCAATAACCTTTATTCCGTATAATCCGGGGGATAGGAATGAAATTGTTGGATTCCAGATTAATCGCCTGGATGGGGGTTAAGGATGGGGCTCAGTCCTCATAAAATGAAATGGGTGCAACTCCGAGGTGAACTTCTTTGACGCCTCGTACGGCCCATGCATGAGTTTTCAGGGCATTTTCCATATCCTGCCGGAGTGATTCGGCAACCTTGGCCTTGATATAAACGATGCCGTTTTCCGCGCACACTTCAACCGCCGGATTCAATTCAATCAACGCGGCTTTGACTTCTGCGCTGAGCGACAGGTTTTCCAGTGCCTGCTGGGATTCGGGCGTTGTCTGAAACTGCTTCATGGTTGCGGTATGGCAGATGAGATCTATTGCATCTTCCGCGGAAATTTTACGGATACGGATAACCAGATCGTAGAGCTGCGAATCTGTTGTATTGATGCCATAAAGAAACTGTGCCCATTTGTTTCGCTCTTCATCATCCTTGATCAGCAATCGGCGGGCTTCTTTTTCAGAAATATTTTTCCGCTGCATTTCCAGCTGCACCCGATCCTCGATATCGGAAATAATTCGTACCTTCAGGACATGGGACACCCCCTGAAGAAAAAAATGCCCGGCCAGGCCGTGATACACCAGATTGTCTTCCCGCATGACATTAAGAAACGCGGTTCGAATCAAGGCCATATAGCGTTCTTTTCCACCACCGAACCGGTCCAGAATGGACGGGGCGTCATGTATGGCCCTTTCCAATTTGATTTCCGGGATGTTGAACTGTTCGGACGTATCCAGAAGAATATCTCTGGATATACAATCATACCCCAGCCTCCGGGCAACGCCTTCAGCAACTTCCTTTCCTCTGCTGTAAGATCCGCGTGAAATGGTAATGATGGGCATAAAAGCTAAACCTTTGTATTGATGAATATATTAAAGTAATAAAAATAAGCCGCTGATTCTCAAACTCCAGATTGGGAACCAGCGGCTATGCAACAACCTTCTATTTTCAGAGAAGATATACCTTCAAACTGATTTTTTCAAGCGTTGCTGAAACTTTGCTCCAGAGAAACGGCGGCAGGCTTTCGTCCTTTCCACATACTGACCAGAATAATGGCAGCGCCTGTCAGCAAGGCAAGACACATGGTGACAAAGCTGACCCGGTCCAAAAGGAGAACGGTTGAGGGTTCGTATGATAGGACTTTCAATTCAACGAGATATTTTGGAAGGGCAAACAGTCGGCTTACCGCCACCATCAGCATCAAAACGCTCATAACGATTTTGATCATGCTTTCTTTGACATACGTGGTGCCGATCGCGCCAAGTTGAACTCCGAAAAGCGACCCTCCCAGAATAATCAGGACGAGCCGGATATCGACCATCCCGTGCATAGCCCAGTTGATGGATCCCGCCAGACCCATTACAAAGGCGATGACCAGTTCGGTGGCCGAAGCGATAATGCTGGATACGCCGACAACGTAGATCATGCCGGGCACGCCGATGAATCCGCCCACGGCAATAGTTGCCGCCAGCATACCTGTTGCAAGACCCACCGGAACAGTAAACCATAAGGATATAGTTAAATTGGCGCGTTTGAAATGGATCATGGGCGGCAGGTTAATGGCCTGAAGTCTTTTGGCGATTGAAGACGTCTTTTCCTGTCCGTCCCCGGAGGATGATTTTAATGCGTCATAAAACACA
>JAPLJE010000730.1 GCA_026388755.1 Deltaproteobacteria bacterium
AATCTTTTTTTATGGGAAGCCCAATCTCTGCCCACATCCTCGGCCGGTGCCGTAGGGGCAATGAAAAAATGGTAGGGACGAAACCATGACATGGCCAATCGAATGGATTCGCTTTTAGCCGATCTTTATTCCGCGTTTGGATGGAAATCCCGCTTCGCCGCTCCGCTGTTGGGCCGATATCTCTGGTCTGCCCTTGAAAAAGAGGAAAAACGTCTGGCAGCCGGCTGGACGTATGAGCCGGATACTTTTTACGAAAAGAACGCTGCCGCGCTATCTTTGTCAGATTCCAAAGCCAACGCGAGCTCGCCACGGGCCGTTCGCGCACGATGGGTTACCTGCAAAGCAATGACGGCGTAACGACGCTCCGGGCAATGGCGGGGTCAGATCCCGCCATTGCCCGTCACTTCCACCTGATACTCCAGATTCCCGGAAAACCCCGCCAAACACCTTAAAGCTTCCTCTGATTAATTTATTCCCACCATAATTCACCTGGTACGGTATTTGTGTTTTTTAAATCCAGTGTTATAATCAGAGTAATATATCGAATTATTTCTCTGTAGCAATGACGTTATCGACCTGACTGGAAAGTTCAACTCCTGATCTGGCGGATTTTTTAATTTTAATAAGGACAATCAGAATGCAATTGCCAAAAATCAATAATCAGTTGATTGCAATGGTTCTCGTTTTATTCATAACAATCATGGGGGTTACAGAAAATGCAGCAGCTCTGATGCTGGAAATGAGCCTGGAAGAACTGGCATCCGGCGCTGATTTCATAATCGTGGGTCAGGTTTTGCATCAAAAAAGTTATTGGAACCGGGATAAAACCGAAATTTTTACAAAAGTTGTCATTTCCACAGAAGAACGTTTAAAGGGTATCGCCAATTCAGGCAACATAACCATTGCCGTACCGGGTGGAACGATCGGAGATACCACCGTTGAAGTGACGGATGTCCCTTTTTTTTCTGTCGGTGAAAAAGTGGTGATCTTTATCCGCCCACTCACGGATAAACAGGTTGCAGAAGATGGCCTTGTAAATACCGGGAATGATGATGCCCCATGGTTTCAAATCCACGGCGGGTTTCAGGGTAAATTCTCTGTCCTGGATGATAAAGTCGGCGATCTTCCATTGATGAAATTCAAGGAACGCATTTCCAAAGCGCTGACTGGTGGGATTCCGGCATATCCTGAAAGCGGAGACATGCTGAATTCAGAATTCGTTTCTTCGATCCAAACGATTTCAGGCATAGCCCCTTCTTCGGCAGCAGCCGGCACCAACACCTTGATCACCATTAGCGGCAGCAATTTGGGCACATCGCCAGGAACCCCGTATTTCTACTATAAAGATAATGGATACTACGGATGTTCATCTTGTGTGTCTTCATGGTCAGATTCCGATGTTGTGGTTAAGGTACCCATTTTTACAGCCAGCAACGGCTATCCAGCCACGGCCGGAAGCGGTCCGGTTTATCTGACGAACCCAGCAAAATATAAATCTAACTCCTTTCCCTTTACGGTAATTTTTTCTTATGGTGGCATCAAGTGGACCGGCTCTATCCCGGTTGTGGAATTCAAAGTCAACCCAAATGGCGACGATGCCATTTTAAAGGCAGTCCAGGATGCAGCCAATACCTGGAATGCGGTTTCCAACAAAAGTTTTTCCTTCAAATATGCCGGTACAACCCCTGCGACAAAGATCGCCACCAATAAAATCAACGAAATTATCTGGGCGAATCTTCAGCCCGGGGTTATCGGACAAACATCAATTCGAAGCTCTGGCGGCATTATCAGTGAATGCGACATCGCATTCAACACAATATACAAATGGAGCACAGATGCTTCCACCCCGAAAGATGCCATGGATGTGCATACGAT
>JAPLJE010000541.1 GCA_026388755.1 Deltaproteobacteria bacterium
GACAAATGTTTCCTTGAAACGATCGCCATCCGCCGACAAACCGCCCGTCACCGCCACATCCGGGGGAAGATGTTGGGTGATTCCTTTGACCAGATCACTGCCGTTGACTCCAAGACCATCGGAAAGTACAAATACATGACGCAATCCATCTTTCTGAAGCGAATGCACCAGTTGTTCGCCGGCGGAAAAGCTATTGCCTGGGGTTTTCACGACTGTTTTTGCGCCTTTCAAGCGACTGTGTTCAAAGTGAATGGCCGTGGTCACCAGCGATTCATCCGATACCCGGGTGGAACAAATTTCACCGGCCGTGGAGCATCCGAATAAAAGTGCTTGGGGATAGGCATGTTGAATTTCTTGAAAAAGAACTTGATTCTTCAAAGCGTTGACGCTGCCGAAGATCAGCACGAGATGGGCCGGGATTCCAGCCGTGTCCGAAGATTCCGTTTTCCAACCGTCTTCTGCCGTCCACTTTTTTTGTTCGATCCGCATGTCGTTATTCCTTATTTTTGTCGCGTGAATTTGCGGAACACCTCCATCCGATTCTGCTCATGGAATGGCCGTTCCGGTTCAGAGAAAAACATGCCAGAGCGCTCATGCCCGGCACGCAGCCGGGAAGGGTGTGATAGTCAAAAATCATTGCCCAGGAAATCAACTTGTGGAGCCACTTAGCGATCCCCTGTGGGGCATGCAGCGTTGTCTCTCTTTTTTTCGCAAGATGCGCCGCTATCCAGCAAACGGGATATGTCAGGTGGAAAAAGTAACTGGCGCTAATACAGTCCGCACCCAGTGCAACCGAAGTGTTTTTAAGCATTTCAAGGCTGTATCGCCTGCAATGCCCATAGCATTCATCATAATTCGACCACAATTCCTGACAGGCTGGAACGGTGATGATCAAATGCGACAGATTGAGAAATCCATCGCATAGATGCCTCAGAAAAGCGGCGGAATCAGGAATATGTTCAATGACATCGAGCAGCAGTATCGTGTTATAGCGCATTCTTTCCGCAGGCGAGAGATCCCAGGCGTCAATGCCCACGCGAACATGGTCCCGGACAGAAACCAAGGGCTGTGCCTTTGCAAGCTCGACACCGGTACAGTCTATCCCTTGGTCTCTCAAATATTCGACGACAAAGCCCCGTCCACACCCAACATCCAATATGACGGCACCGGCTCCAGCGAAATTTTTGACGACATTTGCCAGAATGCTGTTTCGCGCCAGATTCCACCAGTGGTTCTCGATGCCGTCCGGATAAGCCTGGTCAAATTGATCATCGGAAAATTCGGTCGCCATCTAATAAATCCACCCCAGAAATCCCAGACAGACCGCATTGGCAACGACGGCAATCGCGTAAAGGCTTGCCACGGCGATGATCTTGCTGCGAATCTGCTTCAGATTGATGACCAGAATGATTGCCACGTAAAAGTGAAAATAGCCGAAGAAAAAAATCGGCAAGATACCCAGCGGCGACAGATTCCACCACGGATATTCCCATACCAGAAGACCGCCCATGTTCAGCAGACACTCCACGAAAACGCAGAAAGCCGAATATCCGATGGCCCAAAACCATTGATTCGGGATGCCGAGGATGGTTTCATGGCGATCTTCCGAAAGGGTGTTGTAAAAAATGATGCCGGATAAGGCGAACATGAACATGATTTCGATGTTCCATCCCACCAGGGTCCTCAAGGCTGTTTCCCCCGGCGTGGTCCAGCAGGCAGATCGTTCCGTCAGATAAAGCACCCATCCGTTCCAGGTTTCATTGATAAAATCCATGCCGAAAAGCGTCAGGCCGGCAAATATCGCATCCCAGTTGCCCGTCTGACGCGCCTTTTTCATCTCGGCGGTATAGATGTAAAAAACGATGGCCAACATGGGAATGACGTACCA
>JAPLJE010000651.1 GCA_026388755.1 Deltaproteobacteria bacterium
AAGAATGTAGCCGTCAATGACCGGATCATTCTCGATACCGGCGACGGAGCGGCCATTTGTTTTTTGGGAGATCCGGAAGATGCCCTTTTTGTCGCGATGAGTCTTCGCGACGCCGTATTAAGCGATGCTGATCAATTCACAGATGACCCCTTGCTCGTTAGATTCGGCATCAATCTGGGTCCCGTCAAACTGGTCAATGATATCAATAATCAAAAAAACATCATTGGTGACGGCATCAATACCGGCCAGCGCATCATGAGTTTTGCAGAACCTGGGCAAATCCTGGTTTCGCGTTCCTACTTTGAGGTCGTCTCCTGCCTGACTCAGGAATACGCCAAGCTGTTTCATTATCTGGGAATGCGTGCCGACAAACATATCCGGAAGCACGAATTATACTCTATACTACGGACTTCCGAACAAGCAAAAGCCATATCCTCGGCAGAATCGTCAAAGCAGGATGATGCGCATATTCCGGCCCGAAATGTTTTTACCGTTGAGGAAATTCGCATTGCCCCCCGGGATTCGGCATTTACTTTGGGACAGAACCCTAAAAATGACATTTCTATCTCCTCATCAGCCTCCTTTAAACACCTGCACTGGTGGCAAACAAAGAAATTTGTCCATGGCTGTGTTGCCGTGTCCATTGTCCTTTGGGTCATCCTGTCTTTTGTAATATACTGGAATTTTGGAGGCGGAAAAGTCCAGCCTGACAAGATCGCTCTCTCACCAGCAGCTCAATTGAAAATTCCGGATGAATCTCCGCCGGAAAACACGCAATCTTCAGAAAATGTCAGTCCTGAGCAGACGGAATCGGCGCAACCACCCCCCCCTGTTTCGAACATAATCCTCCAGCAGGAAAGCCCGGACGAATCCCCGCAGGAAAGCGCGCATTCAAAGGAAAACGTCGATCCTGACCAAACGCTCCAGCCACATCAAACGCCTTCAGATCCAAACGCTATCATCCAGTTTGCCATCACCCCGTGGGGTGATGTGTTCTTGGATGGAAAGATACAGGGAGCTTCGCCGCCATTGACCAGCCTGTCCATTGCTCCGGGAAAACACATTATTGAGATTATAAACACGGCATTTCCGGCATTTTCACAGACTTTTGAAATCGCTCCCAACGAAAAATTGAAATTCAGCCATAAATTCAAATGAGGGGAGGCGCGACCATGTCGGCTTTTCGAACAAACGCCATTTTCATTGTGACCCTGATCATCCTTGCCGCATGCTCTTCTGCTCAGAAAACGGGCAAAACACAAGATGTTCCGAAACCGAGCAAAACACAAGATGTTCCGAAACCGAGCAAACCGCAGGATTTGAACAAGGGCAGCGCTCTTTATGCAGTGGGAATCACCAATTATGAAGAAGGTGAATATGAGCTTGCCGAGAAAAATCTGAAATCCGCCTTGGCGCTTGGCCTGGCTGATTCTACCGACAAAATTATGGCTCACAAATATCTGGCATTTCTCTATTGTGTGTCCGGACGCCATACACTTTGCAAGAAAGAATTTAAAAAAGCCTTTGAGCTCGACCCCGATTTCACGCTGAGCCCTGCCGAAGCTGGCCATCCGATATGGCAGCCGGTCTATGATAATGTCAAAAGCCAGATGACGCCGGTTAAAAAAACACCATGATGATTTTGTCCGAAGACAATATGAAAGGTCTACTCATTTTTGAGCCAGGACAGTGATCTGACCCAGAAGCCGATTCCAACGCTCATTCGGGCGATAGCGGTTCCCGCAAGCATTGGTTTCTTTTTCAACACGATGTATAATGTTGTGGATACCTATTATGGCGGACAGCTGTCAACCGATGCCCTTGCTGCGCTGTCGCTGTCATTTCCGGTGTTCTTCATGATCATCGCTTTGGGCTCCGGAATCGGCACCGGAACAACCGCCCTTATTTCCAATGCCATTGGGGAAGACAATCGGGAAAAAGCCTCTGAATATATCGGGCAGGCAATCTCCTTTACGATCCTGTTCGGCATTGCCATGACCGTTGTCGGTCTGCTGATCAGTCCCGTTCTTTTCAAAATTCTCGGCGCCAGAAACCAATACCTTACTCTTGCCCTGTCTTACATGAATGTCATCCTGCTGGGGACCGTTTTTTTCCTGCTTATTTACACCTTCAATGCCATTTTGAACGCCCAGGGAGACGCCAGGACTTTCCGGAATTATTTGATTGTCGGTTTTTTCCTCAACATTATATTAGACCCCTGGTTCATGTATGGCGGATTCGGGATTCCGAAAATGGGACTTCCCGGCGTTGCATGGGCCACTGTCCTTATCCAGTTCCTCGGCACCCTCTATATGGGCTTTCGGGCAACCGTTTCGGAAATCTTCTGCACGGACTGCCTGAAAAAACTTGTCCCTCGGAAAGCAACTTATATTGAACTCTCCGGACAGGGCATTCCAGCATCGCTTAACATGATGACCATCGCAGTCGGGATCTTTGTCATCA
>JAPLJE010000800.1 GCA_026388755.1 Deltaproteobacteria bacterium
AGGAAACATTGAATCAGGTATACGGCAGCCGTTATACCTTTGAAAATATCGTTGGCAATTCAGCACTCTCGCTTCAGGCCAAGGCTTTGGCCAGACAGGCTGCAGAGAGCGACTCTCCGGTGCTTATTGTCGGAGAATCCGGGACCGGCAAGGAACTCTTCGCCCATGCCATTCATCAAATCAGCCGGCGTCGAAACCACAATTTCGTCAAGGTCAATTCTGCTTCCATTCCTGGGGAACTCATCGAATCCGAGCTCTTTGGATATGAACCGGGCGCCTTTACCGGTGCCCGTAAACAGGGAAAGCCAGGCAAGTTTGAGCTTGCGCACCAGGGGACCATTTTTCTGGACGAGATAGGGGATATGCCGCACCTGTTGCAGGTAAAACTGATGCGGGTGCTTCAGGAAAAGGAAATCGAGCGTATCGGCGGCAAGACCCGGCAGATCGATTTCAGGGTCATCAGTGCCACCAATCTTGATCTCGAAGCCATGGTCAGGCAAAAAACCTTTCGCCTCGATCTGTTCTACCGGCTGAATGTGATCATCATCCGGTTGCCGCCTTTAAGGGACATCTGGGATGATATTCTTCAGATCTTCAACCATTTTCTGAATCAGTTAAGCCTGGAAAGTCACCGGAAAATTCATGAGATTTCTCCGAAGGCCGCAAGGGCTTTGCTACAATACTCCTGGCCGGGAAATATCCGGGAGTTGAGAAATGTTGCCGAGCGGGCCTTGATCGTCTGCAGGGGGAACCGGATTGAATTAGATGACCTGCCGATGTCCGTGACCGTGAAGCAGGCCGGAGAGTCGCCTTCAACCCGGGTGCTGGATGCGTCCTTGAAAATCCGGATCAAAAATGCCGAGCGCGAGGCCATCATCCAGGCCCTGGAGGCGACTGGCCATAACCGTAACATGGCTGCGGCGCTTCTGAAAATCCACCGCACCGGTCTCTATCAGAAAATGAAGAAATACCATATTCCGTGATCATTCCTTAAGCAGTGTAACCTGCCGGCAGATTTCTATGTGAAAATGATCCGTTTTCATTCTTCGTCGTGTCGGCAACGGGATTGTTGGTTGAAAAAGGCGTGTAGATATTCCTATTCATGTAGATATTCCTATTCATCAGATTTATGCCCCATGATATCAGTTTGTTTATCAGATATGCATTGTCGGATGTATAAAATCATCAACATATTCTCTTGACGGTCTCCTGCCTGCCGTATCCCTCCTAAAATCATATTGCCTCATTATTCCGATTTGTTAAAAATTATTTCCGTGTTTAATCCCTTCTGGAACGCGACTTGCTTAAATGACGGGCATTCAGCCATTCGGCTCAATATCAAACAATCGCGTTGACGCGAATGGGTTGCAGTAAGCACTCATTTTCAACCCGGAAAATCCGGGCCGGCGTCAATGGCACCGATCAGGAGAAGGCAAATGAATGTTCAAAAGGTAATGGTTATGGGATCCGGCCTCATGGGAAGCGGAATCGCCCAGGTATGCGCCCAGGCTGGTATCGAGGTGATATTAAACGATGTATCCACGGAAGCTCTGGACAGGGCCATGAAGACGATCGCCTGGTCTGTGGGAAAATTCGCTGAAAAAGGCAAGCTCTCCGAAGACAGGGAAACTGTTATGAAACGGATTACTGCAACCAGTGATTATGCGACCGGAAAAGATGCGGACCTGGCCATTGAAGCCATTTTCGAGAACATGGAACTCAAGCAGGAAATATTCAAAAAACTCGATCAGGTCTGCGGACCGCAGACGTTGATCGCCAGCAATACCTCTTCTATTCCCATCACGGAACTGGCTGCTGTGACCCTTCGGCCCGAGAAGGTTCTGGGCATCCATTTTTTCAGTCCTGTCCCGATGATGCAGGCAGTCGAGGTCATCAAGGGCGCATCCACTTCCGATGAAACCGCGCAAACCGGAAGAGACTTTGTCATCAAAATCGGCAAGGAGCCGATCATGGTGAATCGAGACATTGCCGGGTTTGTCATCAACCGGATCAATTTCCCTTCCACCATAGAGGCCATGAATCTGGTGGAGCAGGGGGTGGCAACCGTCGAGGATATCGACAAGGGGCTTCGCCTGGCTTCGGGAAGAAAAATGGGAATTTTTGAAACCGGAGATATGGTGGGCCTGGATATCACTTACGGGGCCATGATGTCCATTTACAAGGAAACCGGCGACTCCAGATTCTATCCCCCCTTGCTGCTCAGGCGCAAAGTCAAGGCAGGCCATCTTGGCCGGAAAACCGGCAAGGGCTGGTACTCATACAACGAAGACGGAACCCGAAAAGCATAAGGAAACGCCAAAATGGGACATTTCAAGGTCAACCAGAAGGACATCTTCTTTATATTGAAGGAACAGCTCAATTATGGTCATCTTTGTACCCTGGACCGTTACAAGGATCTGAATGAAAAAACCCTGGATCTGATGGTCAGCGAAGCCATCAGCTTTGCAAAGGGAGTACTGGACCCCCTGAATGAAATCGGGGAAAACCAGGGATTGACTTTTGACAAGGGCAAGGTTTTATGCCCTCCGGAGTTTAAAAAAGCCTTCAGACAGTATGGGGCCGACGGTTGGACAGCCGCGGCCAGAGATCAGGAATACGGCGGTCAGGGCTTTCCTCATATGATGCGCATCATTATCAACGACATGATGTATGGGGCCTGTCAGTCCTTCAACATGGCCCCGAGTCTGACCCACGGCGCGGCCCATCTGATTGAAAGTTTCGGCAGCGAAGGCCTTAAACAACGATTTGTTCCCAGAATGTTCGACGGCGATTGGGCCGGCAC
>JAPLJE010000632.1 GCA_026388755.1 Deltaproteobacteria bacterium
CATGAAGACGCCTTCCAGGCAAAGGTGAATGATCAGGCAGGACAGCAGCCGGGTAGACCATTTGGGACTGAGTTCGATCAATTCCATCCAGGTGCGGATATTCTGAATGTGGGCGCTGTTGGCATGAATCTGCCAGTCGTTTCCGACCCCGCCGAGCATGGGGGTTTGAAATCCCAGGTCAATGACCGAATCGATAAAAAAATTGACCAGATCGCTTTCGTCGGTTTTATACACGCCTTTTCCCATGTTCAGCGCGCAGTTCAAAGCGGTTACCGGAAACTCCCGCGTGCGGGTTTTTAAAATGGAAAACGTTTTTTGAATCAGCAGCATGATATTGCGATGCGATTCGTTGTCGATCAGCCAGCTTAAGGTCCGGTTGATCTCCCGCAACGCGTCCTCGTGTATCA
This sequence comes from Deltaproteobacteria bacterium, assembly GCA_026388755.1. Classification (GTDB taxonomy): domain Bacteria; phylum Desulfobacterota; class Desulfobacteria; order Desulfobacterales; family Desulfatirhabdiaceae; genus RAAP-1. The sequence continues at coordinate 408 of JAPLJE010000632.1, forward strand.
GAGACAGGCCGGAAACATTCATGATGTGAAAGAGGAAAACCACCTTCCAGTGATTGCGCCGGGTAATGTTCTCGCTCGATTTCCACAGGGTCATCGGAAGCGTTTTATAAGTCTCGACAATCTGGCCGTAGGTCGGAAGTGCCAGCAGATTTTCCAGAAGGGCAATGGATTCAACGGCTTCTGTTTCTAAAAGGCTGTCGAGCCGGTTTTTGCACCCGGATATTTTCGGGTGTGAGATCTCCGCAAAAATCTCATCAAAAATTGGCAGGTGCCCGGCTTCCGCCTCTGTTTCAAACCAGGTCATCGGGTCATCCTGGCTCAACCAATAAGTATACGTGTATTGATGGTATCTGTAGACGAGCCGGTTCAGAGCGCTGAAGGTGGACAGGGGCGGCGAAACCAGAAGGCAGAGTTCGGCAAGCCGTTTGGTGGAGTAGAAACTTCTGGCGAAAAGTTCAAAATGATCTGGCGGAAGCTGTGGAATCCGGTCAAAGGCAGCTTCCAGGACCGGATAAAAACGCGGCAGGTCGGGACCGGCGTCTTTGACCGTTTTTTGCAGAAACAGCAGCAGATTGTCCACGGCGTCGGCCCGGACATCCGGGGCGGCTTCAGCAACAGCACTTAGAAAAACGTCGATGATCAGACTGACAACTTCCGGTCCCCTGGCATGCTTCTGGAAAATGTAAAAATAATCCAAGGCGTATTTCCGGCATTCCTGAACAATAAATTTCCAGTTTTTATAGGGGTGGGAGAGTTCCGTTAAAAAAACATTCACGCCCTCCATCAGCCCATAATACCGGGACATGGCTTCCTGGAGCGGCAAATACCGGGGGTCGATGCTGACCTCCACATGGTAGCTGGCAAGATTTACCTCAAGGGCCCTGGATTTGAACGGCATGACGGACTCCTTTACTGCACGACCGTGGATGCATCCTTGTCAAAGGGATTCTTTCTGACTGCAAGATGAAACAGATACGGATAGCTGGTTTTCAGATATTTCATATAGCCCAGCCACTGGGGAACAATCAACCCATAGGCCCGCATGGCATCTCCGGAGAGATGGGCATAGTCGGATTCTGGAAGCGATGCCAGATCCTCCCGGCAGAGCAGCTCCTCGCGAAGATGATAAATCGCCTGAAGAAGCAGGGTAAAGGACTCATGCTCCAGCAGGACTGGATTTTCCAGCAGGCGAAGTAAAAAGTCCCCTTTGACATCCAGAAAATTCCGAAGGGCTTCGCTGTTGATTCCATTGATAGCAACCCGGTACGCATGCTTTGAAAGCCGGTTCTGCGCCTTGATAAAATCCGCATCGGTCCAGGACTGGGTGATGTGAAAATGCTCTCCTTTGGATTCGGCATCCGGGTCCAGACGGGCAAAATAGGTCAGCATCCAGGTCCCGATTTCGCTGAAAAAAATCCCCAGAACCATGTGTACTTTTTGAAGGTAAATCTCATTTTCACGCCGACTCAGGATGAGTTCCGTGGCATTGGCCACAACGCCCAGAAACGTCCCCACGCCGCCGATAATCAAAAACAGGGCGAAGACCTTGCCCATCACTGTTGTGGGATGGATATCGCCATATCCCACAGTTGCAATGGTGACAATACCAAAATAAATGGCGTCAAAAAGAGGCAGGTCCTCCGCGATGCGAAAACCGGCAATGCCGATGGACATGATCACAAGCAGCATCCCGGCATATATCTTGAGTCTGAAACGAATCGTGTTCATTCAGGGTTTCATTTTTCCGTGTTCGTCAGTTTTTATGGGCATGCGCGGTTTCCCATCGTTTATCCAGATAATACAGGATCGGCACCGTCATCCGGGAAAAAAGAAGCGAGGCCACTTCACCGGCCATCAAACTGATCGCAAGACCCTGAAAAATAGGGTCAAACAGAATGACGGATGCGCCCACCACCACGGCGGCCGCGGTCAGCATCATGGGCCGGAAGCGAACGGCTCCGGCGTCAATGACCGCCAGATCCAGGGGCATGCCCTGGGCCACGCGAAGTTCGATAAAATCCACCAGAATGATGGAATTTCGAACCACGATGCCGGCCCCGGCAATAAAGCCGATCATGGACGTAGCGGAAAAAAAGGAGCCCATCAGCCAGTGGGCAGGCAGGATGCCGATCAGGGAAAAGGGAATGGCCATCATGATGACCAGCGGCGTGGAAAAGGATTGAAACCAGCCCACCACGAGCACAAAAATAATGACCAGCACCACGGCAAAGGCGATTCCCAGATCCCGGAACACTTCGTAGGTAATGTGCCATTCCCCGTCCCACTTCATGGCGAATTTCCGGTCGCTGTCCGGAAGACTCGCCGTATGCTGGGCGATCTTGTATCCTTCCGGAAGGGCGATGGCGTCGATTTTTTTCTGCATTTCCAGAATGGCGTAAACCGGGCTTTCCTTTTCACCGGCCACATCCCCGATCACATAGACCACCGGCATGAGGTTCTTGTGGTAAATGCTGCGCTCGGAATCCGTCTTTCTGGCCGCAACCAGTTCCGAAAGCGGCACCAGACGATTGCCCGCGCCCATGATCTTGAGGGTCTCCAGTTTTTCGATTCCCGCGCGGTCCGCAAGGGGCAGTTGAAGAACGATGGGGACATCTTCTTTTTCCAGGGGCTGGTGCAGAAGTCCGGTCTGTTTTCCGGAAAGCGCCAGTTCCAGGGCGCCTGCGACCTGGGCTGCGCTGATGCCGTTAAGGGCTGCCTTTCCCTTGTCCACGTCCAGGGCAAACCGGGGCTGGTTGCCTTCCATGTACCAGTCAACGTCCACAACGCCCGCGGTCTGCTCAAAAATCCGGCGGATTTGCAGGGCGATTTCCCGCTGGCGCTGGTAGTCCGGGCCATATATTTCGGCGATCAGGGTGGATAATACCGGTGGTCCCGGTGGTACTTCGGCCACTTTGACCCTGGCGTTAAAGCGCCTGGCGATTTTTAACAGCGGCGGCCGGACCCGCTTGGCGATTTCGTGGCTTTGCTGAGCCCGCTTTCCTTTTCCGACCAGATTGACCTGAATGTCTGCCAGATGCGCCCCCCGCCGCAGATAGTAATGCCGGACCAGGCCGTTGAAATTAAAGGGGCCGGAAGTTCCCGCATGAATCTCGTAATCCGTCACTTCACTTACGGTTTTCAGGTAATCTCCCATCTCCAGGCAGGCGGCGGTGGTCTCTTCAAGGGTCGCGGTATCCGGCATGTCCAGAATGACCTGAAATTCGCTTTTGTTATCAAAGGGAAGCATTTTGACCTTGACCCAGCCGATGCCCACCATTGCGCAGGCCGCCAGCAGCATGGCCGCAACGGACGCCAAAAATATCCAGCGCCAGAAAGTGGTTTCGATCAAGGGCGTCATGACTTTCCGGTAAAGCCGGGTGCTCCAGTCTTCGGTTTCGGCGTGACCCGGGCCGTCATGTTGGCCGATAAGCCTTAAAGATGCCCAGGGGGTGACGATAAAGGCAACCAGAAGCGAAAAAACCATGGCCGCGGAAGCCCCGATCGGGATGGGCCGCATATAGGGGCCCATCAGACCGCCCACGAAAGCCATGGGAAGGATGGCGGCGATAACAGCAAGGGTTGCCAGTATCGTGGGGTTTCCGACCTCATCCACGGCTTCGATGGCCACTTCCATCCGGGGCCGGCCGGCGTTTTCCGGGAGCCGAAAATGCCGCACCATGTTTTCCACCACCACGATGGCGTCATCCACCAGGATGCCGATGGAGAAAATGAGCGCAAACAAGGTAATGCGGTTCAGGGTGTAGCCGTAAAGATAAAACACCGTCAGCGTCAGGGCCAGCCTCACCGGTATGGCTATGGCCACGACACCGGACTCCCGATGTCCCAGCGTAAACCAGATGAGAATGGTGACGGAAACAATGGCGATGAGCATGTGAAGCAGCAGTTCATCGGATTTTTCCTTGGCGGTTTCCCCGTAATTGAGGGTAACGGTCATCTGGATGTCGCTTGGGATCACAGAGCCTTTGGCGTCCTCAATCCGCTTTAAAACATTCTTTGCAACGGTAATGGCATTGGCGCCTTTGCGCTTGGCAAGCGTCAGCGTCACGGCCGGATACACGCCGCGTGAAGACGCATCTTCCGGCCGGAGTCCTTGTTCGGATGCCGCAGGGCCCATTCCGAAAAAAACATACTGGTCGGGGTCTGCGGGACCATCCAAGATTATGGCGACATCCCGAAGATACACCGGTTTTCCGTTATAAACACCGACAACAACGCCTTCCACATCCGCGCTGTTTTTCAAGAAACCATTCAAATGAACCAGAACCTGGCCTTCGGGTGAAGGATAGGCCCCGGCATCGGCATCCTGATTGGCGGCGCAGACCATGGCGGATACCTGTCCGATATCCAGCCCGAAGGCTGAAAGCCTGACCGGGTCAAGGCTGACGGTCAGTTGACGCCGGTATCCTCCGATGAGGGTCGTTGTGGAGACATTTTCCTCCCGCTTGATCAGATCGTCCACTTCCGCGGCCACCCGGCGAAGGGTATAATGGTCCGCATCCTTTCCCCAGAATGTCAGGGCCAGAATCGGAACATCATCGATGTAGCGGGGCTTAATCAACGGCGGAGAAACTGCCGGTGGAATCCGGTCCAAGTTGGCCATCAGTTTGGACTGGAGGCGGACAATGGACTTTTCCTCATCCTGTCCCACAAAAAACCGCACCACCGCCATGGACATGCCGGGGCCGGATGTGGAATAGACGTACTCAACACCAGGAATCTCCCAGAGCAGTTTCTCCATGGGGCGCGTGGCCCTCTCTTCCACTTCCTTGGCGCTGGCCCCCGGCATTTTGACGAAAACATCGATCATGGGAACGATGATCTGGGGTTCTTCCTCGCGGGGCAGACCAATGACCGCGGCAATGCCGAGAAGGACCGAGGCGATGATAAACAGCGGCGTCAGCTTGGAGTTGATGAAATAGCCGGCGATCTTGCCGGCTATGCCCGGCTGGGTCATGACGGCACCTCCACCCGAAGGCCGTCGACCATATCCGGCGGCGGAATCGTCACAAAACGGTCGCCGGGCCGGATTCCGGACAGGGCCTCGATCATGGCCCCGGATGTCCGGCCGGTCCGCAGGATGCGAAATCGGGCGATCTGATCGGCATCCAGCAGAAAAATCCCGGTAAGCTGCCCCTGGTGGATGAGCGCGCTTGCGGGAATGAGCAGCTTTTCCTGATTTCCCTGGGCAAGGGTGACGCGGCTGAACATGCCGGAGTGAATTGTGGGGTGAAAGGGAACGGCAACCTGGACCATAAAGGATCTGCTGGCTGCATCCGCGGCAGGAGAAATGGCCTGAACCGTGCCCTCGAATGCCCTGTCGCCGGCGGATGGAATGGAAACCGATACGGCTTGCGAAAGGGCGATGGATTGAATGAAGGATTCAGGAACGATGATGTCTACGCGAAACAAATCGGTGCTTTCGATTTTTAAAAGCGGCGTTCCGGGAGATGCAAGGCTTCCGGGGTCCGTAAGTTTGGCGGAGATGGCGCCGTCAAAAGGGGCAAGGAGTCTGGAGTCTTTTTCGCTGACGTCTGCTCCCGCTACAGCCGCTACAGCCTGCTGGATCCGGAACCGGGAGGCTTCCACCATGGACTGGGTCTGATCCAAAGCGGCTTCGGCCTGGTGAAACCGGGCGCTGATCTCATCAAATTCCTGGCGGCTCGCGGATTCGTTTTTCATCAGGTTCACGTATCGGTCGTAAGTCGCCCTGGCCAGATCAGCGGATGCTCTGGCCGCAAGCTGAGCGGAATGCGCGGCAGACTCTGCCTTTCTGGCCTCGGACAGGGCGGCTTCCGCCTGAAGCAGCTGGGCTTTGACCTGCCGGGGGTCAATGTCCACCAGAACCTGATCTTTTTTGACCCGGTCGCCTTCCTTGACATAAACCCCTTTCACCACGCCCATGATCTTGCTGGAAAGTATGCTGGC
>JAPLJE010000709.1 GCA_026388755.1 Deltaproteobacteria bacterium
AAGAGAAGCATCAGAAACACATGCTCTTTCACTTCCATGAAATAATTATGCCCAAAAGCCCAAGGACCTGCTTTAATAATTTCCTTATCCGCGGCATAATCCATCACGTATAGATACCCTCCAAGAAAATAGGTTAGCCAAATCAAACCCGCACAAATCAAGCTGGCTTTTTTTATCCGTTCTTCAGACCCATTGCCAGAGTTCAGCGTATCCACAAAGACCCACAAAGCAGCGAGCGTTGCAAGTCCCCCGGCGGCAGGATGGGTTAATAATAAAAAATTTTCCATTTTGTCCTCCTTCGCTTAATTTAGAAAAAAGTGATTAGATCTTACTTGGTTATTTTGTAAAGAGGTGATGAATAAAGTGGTCAGCAGTGACGAAGAAACTTTATAGAAACAATGGATTTGAATAAGGTTTGAAAACTATCCACTACTTTTTATCTTCTTCATGAGACCCAAAGGTCCATTGATAACCCACATAGGCCGAGAATCGGTTGTCCCCCGCAATGTCACTACCTGCAGAGAATAGAATGTGGTGATTTTCGGTCAAATTGAAAATGCCGCCGATGTTATAACCGGTCCGGTCGCGCCCGTTGTTCGTATCTTTACCAAAATAGAATATTTCAGTTCCCAAGGTGAGGGTTTGGGTAATTTCGCGCTGAACCAGCCAGCCCAACTGCCAGAAGTCCTTGTTGTCCGCACCTGGATTAAACCAATAACCGCCGCCGCCGTAAGTTGTCCATGACTCCCAGCTCTTTTGAGCCCAGATTGGGAGGAACGTCTGCACATGACTGCTCCCGAGACCGAGGTCGCTGTCGCCCGTAGGCACATGCACGATGGGGAAGATGCCGATCTGCGGAGTCGTCTCGCTCTCATGGATGAATCGGTACTTTACCCCCACCTCCGTGTCCCCAAGGCCATAGTTGGTTGGTCCACCGTCCGGATGGACAAATGCAAGCGGGACAAGCAGATGCAATTGTACATCTGGTATGATGCCGTAGTTGAACTCAAAATGAGGCAGAGTCCCTGTCTTTCCGTCTTTGTTGTTCGCGTACTGGGAGGCGATATAAAATTCCCCGTGCTGGTACTCAACAGTTTCAGGGTCGTCCGTGATGAATGGTGGCCCGGCCCATGCCGCAGGGGTGGCAAAGGTGACCATATAAAGAAAGAAGACAAAAACAGTAGTCAACAATCGATTGGAATCGTTAAAATTTCTTTGTTGCATGTTTTTCTCCTTTAGGTCTCAGTCCATCAAATTTGAGCCCTTCAAACAAGACCACCGCCGAGGGCAAGGGCGACAATCAGCAAAAACGCACCGGTAAGCGACTGTATCGTTTTCATCGTGATTTTGTGCAGATAACGCTTGCCGAAAACGACCCCGGCAAAGGCGGCAAAGGTTCCGCTCAAGACCAATGGCCATTGTTCCGGACCGATGGGTCCTGACTGCCGGGCTGAAAAAAGCAAAGCACAGTAAGCGGCGATTCTGGCCGTGTCGACCATAAAGCCGATGACGGCGTTGGTGCCTACAAAGGCTTGCGGGGAAACGCCGGTTTTAGTCAGGAAAGCCGATCGCAAGGCACCCTGGTGACCGGACAGGCCACCAAAGAAACCGGAAAGCAAGCCGCCCAGGGGCAAAAATTTGCGCTGGAAACGAAGATCCTGCAACACCGGCAACAGCTCAAATAAAGCAAAGATAAAGATGAGAAAGCTCATGATCAATTTGATAGGAGTGATGACGGCAGTCTTTGACATTATGGTATAATTCGCCAACGGATCGAAGCCGGCGACATGGCCGAGAACCGCCGCGCCGACCAAAGCGGATAGCATAGCCGGTACACCAAAGCGCAACACCAGGCCATAGTCCGCATGGCGACCCACCATGATCATTTTAAAAATGTTGCTGGCACCATGCACCACCGCCGTAGCCGCCACCGCCACCTCTATTGGAAAGAATAACGCAAAGGCAGGCATCAGTATTGTTCCGAGACCGAAGCCGGAAAACAGGGTCAGTCCGGAAACCAGCAGGGCTGCCGCACATATGATAACATAGCTCACTTCCCTTCAATAACCTCCTTGTACAATTCTATAATTTTATTTTTCATCATGTCCAGCAACGACCCGCCCTCTCGTGTGATGCGGTAATACTTGCGTTGTTTATGATCCACTGTACGCGCTTCACAGGTTAAAAACCCGGCCTTTTCCAATTTGGACAAGGTTGGGTAAAGTGTTCCCGGACCGACCTTATAACCGTGGCGGGCCAATTCCTCCGTCAAACCGATGCCGAAAACCTCTTCCTTGGTCGCATGGTACAAGATATGGATTTTAAGAAATGCCAGTTCAAGATCGCGTATCACTTTTCCTCCTGATTATATAATTTTTATATCGTTTAATAATATTGTTATACGATATTGTCAAGTGATAATTTATTAATGCATTAAAATCTTCATGCCCAATTTAATATACGATAATGCAGTATCCTGATAAGGGGAGAAAGTCGGATCATTCTTTGAATCAACGAGCGGCCAAAGGCGATTCGTCCGCTTTTGAGGCCAAGGTGCGCGGCTCACCCTAAACGTAAGGAAGGTATCAGCGGGATCAGATTCGCAAGACCACGAGCGACCAGCGCATTCTCGACATCGGCGAACGCACTCTGAATCGACGATTCGTAGGTGATGAGCTGCATCCTGGCTGGCCTCAGGCGGTGAAAATCGGCCTAGTCAGCGAGAGAGTCAGGTAGTAAAACGCCCTGGCCGCACCGATCTATACATAGGCAGCAATCAGATTTTGTTCTGCAAGGAGAACACCATGCGCACTACTCTGCCAGGGCCGGGCTAATCCATCCCTGCCGGGCAAAGTATGTTGCCAGTGTGGTGGCAATCTTTTCGGCCATACTTTCGGCCTGCTGTACAGCGGCCGACCGATAGCTTTTGACCCCGCTTATTCCTGCATTGGATGCCACAACAGTCCCTGTGTTGGCCCCGGCCGATGCCCCGGCAGGACCCAAGACAGCTACTCCAGGCATCTTCCCACTGTCAGTGTGGGCGTCAAACGTGACGATTTCCTGCTGGCCGGTAGAGACAGGCACCAAAATGCTGACCACGCAATCAAGGGAGGACTGGCCCATGCGCCAAGTCCAATAACATTTCGGCGCAGGCGGTTGCCCTCATCAACGTTTATAAAGTGTCCGGCGATCATGATTGAGCCAGTCGTCAGCGACGTGCTTGCTTGTGCACGGACAGGGTTCAAACCCATATCCGCCAATCTTTACAATCAACTCGGCAGCCAGTGCGTCCGCGACATCTCGACCCAATTGGAGCTCTTCCACAGTCTGATCAGTATTCTCGATGCTTCTCCCGATTCTTGCAAAGAGGCTGGCATTTTCCTTGATGTCCGCAGGGCTGACAGCAAAACCAAGGCGGCAAACAATATGAATTTGAAGAAGGATGACAGTCGCATAAAAACACCTCGCTTAGCTCCCTTGGGGAGTAGATATTACCGTTTGAAGATTGTATCTGCCAAAGAGTGCCACGGCGATGTGCGCCGGTCTTCAGGCCTGGCCCCGGCGGGGCGTTTTTCCTTGAAGGATATGAACCACAGCAGCATCCACCAGACCCATGCCTTCGAGAGATATCTTGCTGAGGTTGCGGATCGATTCCTCCGCCGAATTGCCGATGATCCCGTCGTCCGATGAAATTCCGTAACCGGCAAGGGCCATGAAAGCCGAACGCATGGCCGTATCCGCACCGGTTACGATCTTCATGGAACAACCCGACTTGGCCCCGTCACAGATGATCCCGGAAAGATCAGCAATGATGTTGTCGACAGCGTAAGTGATCTTTTCCATGTCGATGCCGGCCATCTGGTATACGATTGCAGTTGCCGCGGCGATACTGGCAGCTATGGCGCAGCCGCAGACTACCGACAGCTCTCCCGTGAAGCACTTAATGTAGGAATTCACCGCATGACTGATGGCAATGCTTTCCTGGATGCGTGACAGCTCGATCGAACGATCCCGGCCGACCAAATACGGCAAAAGAATGGTGAGCACGCCCTGGTTGCCGGAGCCGCCGCTCGTCATCACCGGTTCCGGAAGACCGCCCATGCGGGCATCCATAGCGGAGGCGACCCGCTGTTTCACGCGATAAAAAAGATCATCAGCCATGAGGCCCTGCATCATCATCTGCTGAAGCTGATAGGCGTTTCGCTTCAGATCAACACCTTTTTCGGATATGGCCAGGTTCATGTCGATGCCGCGCTGGATATAGGAACGCGCCGCATCATCCAGCCCGATGATCTCTCGCAGAACCTCCTCCAGCTTCATTGTCCTGAGCCTGTCGCGGTAACCGGTTGCCCCGGCGGCGGCGTGAGGATGCGCATCGATGATGGACTGGCCGTCTTTTTCCAGGCAGGTGACGTTGGTATGCCCTTCCGATACAATGCAATGGACGCGTGACCCGCCGCCTTCAGCCTTCACTTCGATATGAAAGCCCTTTTCGTCTTCCTTGCACCGATAGCTCAAGCCTCCGCTGTCAATGAGCGCCTGCGCCCTGCTGAGAATCTCCGGCGTAACGGCTGTCAGAATTTCCAACCGCAGGTTCGATTGGGCGATTACCACGCCCATCGCTGCCGCAATCACATTTCCTTTTTGTCCCCGGCTGTTCGGGATGGTTACCGCAGCACCATTCTTGTATGTACCCGGATCGACAATCAACTCGAGCTTTTCCACCGGCGCATTCAACTGTTCCGAAGCAGTAGCACAAGTGTAGGAGCAAGAGATCGGTTCCGTGCATCCAACTGCCGGGAACACCTCGTTTGTAAAGATTTCTTTGATCAGATTCATCATGAGGACCTTTCCATCCGTGATAATGACGGCTTTTCAAATACTCCCGAACTGACATGGCAAAAAAAAGAACAACGCAGTTATTGGGCTTTTTCCTGATGTTGATTCTCGGATATCGTCACCCAGCCGCCGCCCATCGCCTTGTAGATGTTGACGTAAGAATTAAAAGACGAGGCAAGATACTGGGCATAGTTGAGCTCTGCTGGAAAGAGTTGCTGCTGGGCGCTCAGAACAGTGAGATAGGTCGAATACCCGCCCTTGAACTGGAGCATCGCCAGACGGGCATATTCCTTGTTAGCCTTGACAAGGCGCTTCTGGGCACGGAGCTGCTCGGCCTGTTTTTCGCGAGCAACCAGTGCGTTCTCGACATCGGCAAACGCACTCTGAATGGACGACTCGTAGGTGAAGAGAGCTGCATCTCGGCCGGCCTCAGCCTGCTTCACCTGGCCGGAAATGCATCCGGCCGTAAAAATAGGCCCGGTTACCGACCCGGCATAACTCCAGACCCGAGCCGAACCGTTAAAAAGGTTGGACAGGTCGGCGCTCGATACGCCAAAGGCACCGGTAAGCGAGATGGTCGGATAATAGAGCGCCCTGGCAGCGCCGATCTGGGCATTGGCGGCAATCAGGTTCTGCTCCGCCTGACGGATGTCCGGCCGGTTTGCCAGAATATCCGATGGCAGTCCCGACGGAACATCCGGAAGTGTCAGTTCAAAAATTGTTCTTTCGCGGTGAATGGGCCCCGGATTTCTTCCCAGAAGGATCGAGAGCGCATTTTCCGTCTGGGCGATTTGCGACTCGATCTGCGGGATCGTTCCGGCGGCTGTTTCGTATTGGGTCCGCGCCTGCTCAAGGTTCATCTGCGACACCTGGCCGTACCTGAACTGTAATTCAAAGAGTCTGACCGATTCGGCATAGGTTTCAAGCGTTCGCCTGGCGATCATCAACTGCATGTCAAGCCCTAGGAGCTGAATATAGTCGCCGGCTACCGATGATACCAGGGAAAGGATGACACCCCGCTTTGCCTCCTCGGTGGACAGAAGGCTGGCCTGCGCCGCCTCGGACAATCGCCGGATGCGGCCCCACAGGTCGATCTCCCAGCTGGCGTTGGCGAGCAACTGATATGTAGTCTGCGGGTTGGCCACCGAAGAGGGCACAGGGGTTGCGCCTTCTTCGGTGGCTCGTTGTTTTGTGCCGCTTCCACTGTAGCCAATCTGGGGGAAAAGCGGCGAACGGGTCTGCGTGAGCACGCCCGCAGCCTTCTCCACGTTGGCTGCTGCAATCCGGATGTTCTTGTTATTTGAAAGCGCCTCGATGATCAGTGCATCCAGCACCGGATCCTGGAACTGCTTCCACCATTCGGTGTTGGCCGTGTCCCGCACCTCTTTGTCCTCGAAACGGTAAGCGGTGGGAACATCGACATTCGGGCGGATGTAATCAGGGCCGACCGTGCACCCGGCAACCAACCCGACTAAAATGAGAACCGTAAAAATGCGCATGTCAGTTCTCCTCCTGCATTTCATGTGGCTGATTTTCCGGGATGTTACCCTCGGCGGAAGGATTTTTTCCGATTTTCGCCTTCTTTTTATCTTTTTTCTCCTGGGAACGCTCAATCCAGCGATCAAAAATGTAAAAGAACAGGGGAACATAGAGCATAGCCAATGTGGCCTCACCGATCATGCCGCCGATGATGCCGGTGCCGATGGAGTGGCGGGCGTTGGCGCCGGCACCAACGGCTAAGGCAAGCGGCAGGACGCCGAAGACAAAGGCCAGGGACGTCATGATGATCGGCCGCAGCCGCATCTCGCCAGCCAGAATCGTAGCTTCCATCAGCGATTTTCCCTGCTTGCGA
>JAPLJE010000357.1 GCA_026388755.1 Deltaproteobacteria bacterium
AAGATCAATGGAGCCGCACCTGATCTTCTTGTTTCCACCGGGGACCTGGTGGATGGGCAGATCAACCGGATGACAGGGCTTGCTGAACTCTTGCGGGATATCCGGCCAAAATTCGGCAAGTTTGCCGTGACGGGAAATCACGAGGTATACGCGGGACTGGATCAGGCCGTCAGTTTTACCGAACACGCGGGTTTCAAGGTGCTTCGTAACGAAGGATCAACGGCAGGTGGATTGATAAATGTCGTGGGGGTTGACGACCCGACGATAGAGAGAGTCACCCATTCTCGGCAGGTCCCGGAAAAGGCTCTTTTATCAAACGTTCCCTCAGATAAACTTACCCTGCTTCTCAAGCACCGCCCGGTTGTGGATCGGGAGAGTCTGGGTCTCTTCGACCTGCAACTTTCAGGGCATATCCACAAAGGACAGATATTCCCCTTTAATCTGGTAACCCGTTTGTTTTATCCCGTAAGGACTGGTTTATTACTGTATCCCCAAAACTCCGCACTCTACGTGAGCAGAGGGACCGGCACCTGGGGGCCACCGATCCGCTTTCTGGCTCCGCCTGAAGTAACTGTAATCGAACTGATACACGCCGACAAGGGAAACGAAACTGACGGATGACCTTTGCCAGGTTATATTGGATAAGTCGAAATTTCATTAAGTACTGGTCTCCAGTTATTCTCTGGATGGGTGTTATATTCTGGATGTCTTCAGGAATGTTTTCTTCAGAGAATACTTCCCATATTATCATACCGTTATTGGGTTATCTTTTTCCCTCGTTCTCCCCCCAAACCCTGGAGCTTATCCATGGATTGATCAGAAAGACAGGACATGTTACCGAGTATTTCATCTTGGGACTTTTTTTCTTTCGCGCTTTTCGTGGGGCATCTTTGCAACCCTGGAGCTTGCGTTGGTCGATATACGCGATTACTGGGGTGGCATTATATGCTCTAAGCGATGAATTTCATCAATCATTCGTTGCTACGAGAGATGCTTCTATCGTTGATGTTGGTATTGACTCTGCTGGTGGTGTTCTCTCGCAAATAGCGATAACACTTTGGAATTTCCATTGCTGGAAATAATTGAATAAATCGCGGGCATGATATGTTGTTATCCTTGCGGGGAAGAAAATAGTAGCTTAAAGTCAAAAAAACTAACATGGGAATCCAGGATAGTACCGTTACGCCATGATTGGAAAATGGCAACTGCGAAGTCTCCGCAATCACACATTTTTTATTTGACACACATGCTGGTCGGTCCTATGCTGATGGACATAGCAATCAAGCGAAAGAAAAGCGACTTTGGAGGGCATCATGGGTCAGGGTTCTGCTGGTAGACAGGTGAATATCCTTATCGTAGATGATGATCCGGATATCCGGGACATATTCAAATACGGCATTCAACATAGCGGCTATGAATGCCTGACGGCCAACGGTGCCAATGAAGCATTGGAAATCCTAGATCAAAAACGCGTCGATGTGGTGGTCACGGATATCAACATGCCGGAAATGAACGGCCTGGAGCTGACCAAGATCATCAAGGAACGGCATGACTGCGATGTCATCATCATGACCGGCTACATCGAGGATTTCACCTATGAAGAGATCATCGGCCGCGGCGCCAGCGATTTCATTCAGAAACCCGTCCGTATTTCGGAATTTATCGCCCGGTTGAAACGGGTGGTGTTCGAACGGGAGACGTTGTTCGAACGGGACAAGGCTGCTGAGAGCCTGCGCCTGAACCTGGAAAAATTCCAGCGTGCCATGGACGGCATCATTCACGCCATTTCGCTCACAGTGGAGCTGCGCGATCCTTATACGGCAGGCCACCAGCAGCGGGTGTCCGATCTGGCCGCCGCCATCGCCGGGGATATGGGCCTTTCAGTGGACAGAATTTACGGGCTGCGCATGGCTAGCAACATTCATGACCTGGGGAAGATCACCATTCCATCCGAAATACTCTGCAAACCGGGTCACCTGGGGCCCCTGGAATACGAACTGATCAAAAATCACGTTCAGGCTGGCTATGATATTTTGAAAAAGATCGAGTTTCCCTGGCCCCTGGCCGACATCATTCTTCAACACCATGAACGAATGGATGGATCAGGTTATCCTAATGCGCTGAAAGGTGATTGCATTCTGTTGGAAGCGCGTATCCTTGCCGTGGCGGATGTGTTCGAAACGATGTCATCGCACCGGCCTTACCGGCCTTCCCTTGGGATAGACCGGGCCATCGACGAACTGCTCCAAAACAAGGGCAGGCTTTACGATACGGCCGTGACAGAAACATGCCTGAAGCTGATCATCGAAAAGCGGTTCAGTTTCGATGGAAAGTGGGGCAGGTTCGATGGATCTGAGGGCCGGACCGGCCTCGAACATCAGATTTTTCCGGTTTAGACGGTTTTTCGGTCGTCCACTTGCCGCTTAAGCTTCCGCGCATGCTCGCATCAATGTGCCGATGTCCTCTCTGAGCTTGTTCCCGTAGTATTTCACCGATCCGGCATTGGTCATGATCATATCCAGCTGCCGCGTGTGAAGGGTCAGATACCCCAGAACCTCCATCTGCTTTTCCATGTGCGCCATGTCGTGGTTTTCCAGGCGGGAGGCCAGGTGGTCTTCCTTGATTTCGACCCGGAACCCCTGCTCTTCCAGAATGTCCTTGATGAAAAGCACGCGACGGAGCTTCCGGTTGGTATCGGCAGCCCCGCCTTTGAACTGGAAGCTGATGTAGTTTTCCCGGGGCCTTTCGCTGATCAGGGCCTCGATCGTTGAAAAATGATATCCCAGCCGGGAACTCAGGCTGCAATAGTGCTTGGAAATCATAAAATGATTGCGCTCCGAATAAGCAGACCGAATGCCGGGGGTCAAGGCAGTGTTGGTCGTGGACTGATACATCACCGCCATCATGCCCTTTCTGTCCATGGCAGGCGGACCATCCCATGGAATGGCGACAAACCCTTTCCAGAAGGACTTCATGGGAATGGAG
>JAPLJE010000233.1 GCA_026388755.1 Deltaproteobacteria bacterium
CGGAAAAAAGGAAAAAGAACAGAAATTCCTTTACCAAAGGCTTCTGGCTTAACAAGAGATAAAATCATTTCCAAAGTCAATGAACTGGCTGGCCCCTTGTGCGATGCTGAAGGAAAAGAGCTGGTTTATACAGAATACCAGCGTGAACCTCACGGGATGATTCTGCGCATTTATATCGATAAACCCGGAGGGGCAACCTTACAGGATTGCACGCATGTCAGCCGTCAGCTGCGGGATCTTCTGGATGTTCATCTGGATGTGAGTGACAATTACTACCTTGAGGTTTCATCGCCAGGGGTAAATCGCCCATTGGGAAAGCTGTCGGATTTTGTCAGATTTAAAGGGTGCCAGGCCAAAATTAAGGTTTTTCAGCCGATTGATGGTCAAAAAAAATTTACAGGTGTCCTGTCTGGCGTTTTACAGGAAGCTGTTGCGATTCAGGTTGGCGACCGTATCGTTGAGATTCCCTATCAGGACATTACCCGGGCAAGGCTGGTCAATTATAATGGAGACATCTGATGCTCATTACAGACATTAAGCGCGTGGTTGAACAAATAAGTCGAGATAAGGGAATTGAAAAGGATATCCTGATTAAAGCCCTTCAAGAAGCACTGAAATCCGCAGCCCGGAAAAAATTTGGAAACAAGATTGATATCGAAACCCAATACAACGCCAAAACCGGTGAAATCGAAGTCTTTCAGTTCAAAGAAGTCGCTGATGTCATAACAGATCCGGACATGCAGGTGAGTCTGGAAGAAGGGCGAAAGCTGGACCCTGAATGTGAAATCGGCGACAGCCTGGGCATGAAAATGGATACGGCGGTTTTTGGTCGAATTGCAGCCCAGTCTGCAAAGCAAGTCATTATTCAAAAAATGAAGGATGCTGAAAGAGACGCGGTTTATTCCAGCTTTGTGGACAGAAAAGGCGATATCATCAATGGGATTGTTCAGCGGATCGAACATGGTAACATCATTGTCAATCTGGGACAGACCGAAGCCATTCTTCCCACGGACCAGCAAATTCCCAAGGAGTCCTATCGCCGGGGAGACAGGCTCCGCGCCTACATTCAGGATGTGAAGGAAGAATCTCGCGGTCCTCAGGTCATCCTGTCGCGAACGCATCCCAATTTTTTAATCAATCTATTCAAGACTGAAGTTCCGGAAATCAGCGAAGGCATTGTTGTGATTAAAGGCGCAGCCCGTGAACCGGGTGTCCGGGCTAAATTTTCAGTGGTTTCCAATGATTCGGATATCGATCCCGTGGGCGCCTGCGTGGGTGTAAAGGGGAGCCGGGTTCAAAGTGTTGTTCAGGAACTTAGAGGAGAAAAAATTGACATTATTCCCTGGCATATGGATGCGGCAAAATATGTCTGCAACGCGCTGGCGCCTGCTGAAATCCTGAGGGTCATCATTGATGAAACCAAACATGCGATGGAAGTCATTGTTCCGGATGAATTCCTGTCCATTGCCATCGGCAAACGCGGCCAGAATGTTCGACTGGCTTCCAAGCTGACCGGATGGCAGCTGGACGTCAAAAGCGAAAAACAATACACCGATACCATGAAGGAAAATTACGATGTCCTGGCATCCCTTCCAGGGGTGAGCCCTTCTCTTGCCGATACGTTGTGTGAAAAAGGCTTTTACTCGATCGAAGAGCTCAGCCATGCTTCAGCCGAAGATCTTGCGGACATTGAAGGCCTGGAAGAAGAAATGGCATTAAATTTAATAAGTGCCGCAAGACATGCTTTTTCGGGTTCTCAGAGAAAACGAAGGTCCGGGGACAAATCGCCTTCAGCCGGCAAGACTGCGGATATTGAGGCACCAGATAAGGATGGGAGTCTTTAAGAGAGTCCTTGTTTTGTACCGATAAGATTTAATACAGTAAGGAGCTTTTTGCATGTTCAGAAAGCTAAAGGTTTCGGGGCATTTATCAAAGCTGGAACATCAGAATATTTAAGGGGGGTAAATGGCAAAAATCAGAGTGTTTGAACTTGCCAGGGATCTTAACATGACCAATAAAGTACTGCTTGAAAGAATGCGGGATCTGGACATTTCCGTAGTCAGCCATTTAAGCTCTCTGGAAGATGAAGACGTCGCCAAAATCAAGGGAAATGTCGTCGGTGGAAAACATAAAAAAGCGGCGGTCATACCGGCCAAACCGACCATTATTCGACGGCGCAGGGATACTGTTGCCATAGAAGCTATTTCCGATGAAAAACCGCTGCTGCCGCCAATCCCCCCGGAAGAACCTGAAGCCTTTCCCAAAATTGCAGCAGAACCTGGTGTGAAAGAATCCGAACAGCCGCTTTCTGTTAAGACGCACTTAAAGCAAGAAAAACCCGAACCCCTGGACAGTCGTAAAACACCTGATTTTGCCGCAACTGAAGCTCTGGATGTTTCTGGATCTGAAATGCCCGTTTCCACAGCACCGGCAAGTACTGAAGAACCGGCATTGATCATTTCCCCCTTAGTTGAAAAACAGAAAGCGACTAAGGCCCCCTCTGTTATTGTGAAAATAGCGGCTGAGGAAGACAAACCGTCGCTTCCCGAAACGGAACAAATAGAAGAACCCGATTATGATGCGCTTTCCGTTCCGGATAAACCTTCAGTTGAATCATCGGCTTACTCCGAAATGCCGCTGGTTGAACCAACTGCTCTTACACCGGAAGCCCGAATGGAAAGGGCCGGAAAAAAGAAAAAGAAACTCAAAAAGGATATGCCGGCCAAAATTATCAAACTGCCTGCGCCTGTTCTTGAGTCGCCAGTTCCTGATTTGGCCAAAACGCCTGAACCCGTCCGGCATTATGAAAAGGATCTGTCTATCGCCAGAAGGCCTAAATTCAAATCGGATAAATTCCCCCAGGTTGTTCCCGAAGTGCTTCCAATTGTTGAAAAGCCTAAAGAAGTCATAGTCAAGGACAAAAAGAAAAAGAAGGTCGGCAAAGAAATCGAGGAAGAGGTTGTCGATAAAAAACTGGTTAAAAAGAAGATTCCCTTTCGGAAAAAAGAAATCGTTGAAGGGGTGGATCTTTATTCCGACACGCTGCGGTCCCGTAAAGCCGGCCGAAAAGGCGGTAAAGGCAAGCAGCTCCCGGTTCTGCAGAAACCTCAGTTGACCACGCCCAAGGCGATCAAACGAAGGATTAAAGTGGATGATACCATCGCACTTGCCGAACTTGCCAAGCGCATGGGGGTCAAAGCCAGCGAAATTATTGTGAAACTGATGGGCATGGGGGTGATGGCAACCCTCAATCAGGTCATCGACTTTGATACTGCGGTTCTGGTTGCCACGGAATTCAATTTCGAGCTTGAAAGAGCTGCATTTGAGGAAGACACATTTTTGAAGATCGAAAAGGAAGATCCGGAAAAACGGATTGGAAGACCACCGGTGGTGACCATCATGGGACACGTGGATCATGGAAAGACTTCGCTTCTGGATGTGATTCGAAAGACCCGTGTCACGGAAGGGGAGGCAGGAGGCATCACGCAGCATATCGGTGCTTATCACGTTACCACAGACCGGGGACAGATTGTTTTTCTGGATACGCCGGGACATGAGGCATTTACCGCCATGCGGTCCCGCGGAGCCAGCATCACCGACCTGGTTGTCCTGGTGGTGGCCGCTGATGATGGCGTCATGCCCCAGACCCTTGAGGCCATCAATCACTCCCGAGTCGCCAATGTGCCGATCATCGTTGCCATCAACAAGATTGATAAGCCCGGCGCCGATACTGACCGGGTTCAGCGTGAACTGGCAGATGCCGGACTGGTTTCTGAAGATTGGGGCGGTGATACCATTTTCGTCAAGGTTTCCGCCAAAACCAACATCGGAATCGACACATTGCTGGAGATGATTCTCCTGCAGGCGGAAGTCATGGAACTGAAAGCAGATCCGGACAGACCAGCGTTCGGTCACGTTGTTGAAGCCAAGCTGGATATAGGACGTGGTCCGGTGGCCACGGTGCTGGTGCAACAGGGAACGCTGCGGGCAGGAGATGCCGTGGTCTGCGGGGTCCACTACGGCAAGGTCCGGGCATTATTGAATGACTGCGGGGTACAGGTGGAATCAGCCGGTCCCTCCATGCCGGTTGAAGTCATCGGTCTTTCAGGCGTGCCCATGGCCGGCGATGAGCTGGTCGCCCTTGCGGATGAAAAAGACGCCAAGCAGGTCAGTCTTCACCGGATTCAGAAACAGCGGTCAAAGGACCTGACCAAGACCACCCGGCTGAGTCTGGATAAGCTCTTTGAGCAGATGAAGGATGGCCTGGTTAAGGACCTGAACATCATCATCAAGGCAGATGTTCATGGATCCATCGAAGCGCTGGGGGATTCTCTGGTCAAACTCTCCAACG
>JAPLJE010000478.1 GCA_026388755.1 Deltaproteobacteria bacterium
CACCTTTCGCATGGCCTATTCCCTGTTCGACAAAATCGCCTTCTTCCTGAAAAGATACTTCCGCATGCAGGTATCGGAACAGCGGGTGAATTTCCGAACCCTGTGGTACCTGGAGGGCAGAAAGGCAAACGGCTTGCAGCCGAAACTGCTTCAGTCCGCGAACTGGCCGCTACGCGGGTTGTTCTGGCTGAGCAAGGATTTATATGAGCGTGATTCCGATTTCAAGAATGGGTTGGAAGCGAATGCCCGGCAGCTTTATGCACTTCGCAATCATCTCGAGCACAACTACCTGCTGATTCAAGACGATGCGCTCTATGCCTCAACCGGCAAACCCGGCCTGAGGGGTATGGATGACGGATCCGTTTATGTTATCGGGCGGTCGGATTTTGCCAATCGAACGCTTCGAATCTTGAAAATGGTCAGAGCCGCCTTGATTTACCTGTCACTGGCGGTTCACTGGGAATCGTCTCAAATCCCCTGAAAGCATCTTTTCTTCAGCTTATTGCCCCCCGCGGCCGGTTGCCCGCCATTGTTTTATTGTTGACTGAGGATGTGTCTTGCAGCATTTCCCCGATTCATGTTATGGAAAACAATAAAACGATGCCTCAGGATTACAGGAAAAGCCAACTGTAATAATCCCCATGTCCTCATGGCGAATGGGGAAATTCAATGAAAGGAAAAACCCATGTCAGTACCTCCGGTAAAGATTTATTCGCTCAGCACCTGCAGCCACTGTAAATCCACCAAAAAAATGCTTTCGGACTGCACCATTCAATATGACTTTGTGGACGTGGATACGTTTCAAGGCGAGGAAAGAGCCGCGATTCTGGAAGATGTCAAAAAATTCAATCCCAAATGTTCATTTCCGACCATTATCATTGGAAATACCGTGATTGTCGGATTCAAGGAAAAAGAAATCAAGGAGGCGCTGGGTCTGGAATGAACGCCGAACAACTCTATGAAATGCTCAAAAAGGTTCAGGAGCCGAAAGGGTATTATTTCAGCGACGATACCGAAAGGGTGGGGGATCTGATGGAGGCTCTTCTTGTCAATAAGGAGCGGTATGGGTACATGGTCTGCCCCTGCCGGCTGTCTTCCGGAAACAGGGAAAAGGACAGGGACATTATCTGCCCCTGCGTTTACCGCACCGAGGATGTGGCGGAATACGGGAGCTGCTACTGTAATCTTTATGTGTCAAAAGATTGGATAGAGGGCAAGATCCCCCGCGAATATGTTCCGGAGCGAAGACCCGTGGAGAAGATGTTTTCGTAACTGACCTGGATACAAATCATAACGACCCTGGTGCTCAGATTGAAGTCTGAAGGCCGGCATCCCGATTCAGCCTTTTCCCTTCAGCCATTTTCCGATGCCGAAGAAAACAAAAAAAATCAGGGACGCCAGGGTGACGATGGTGGCGCCGGAGGCCAGGTCCGCATAATAGGAAATGCACAGGCCGCCGGTGGTTGCGGCAAGTGCCACGGCGATGGCAACCGCGAACATGGGGCCGTATCGATCGGTAATCTGGGCAGCCGCAGCACCGGGAATGACCAGAAGGGCGGACACCAGGATGATGCCGACCACTTTCATGCTGATGACCACGGTCAGGGCCAGGATCGTCAGAAAAAAATGATCCAGGAACATGACCGGAATGCCGCTGACATGGGCCACTTCGCTGTCGAAGGCCACAAACAGCATCTCCTTGAAGAACAGCCAGATGGATGCCAGAACCAGGCTGCCGAGAATGGCGATGATGACAATATCCTGGTGGGTAATGGCCAGAATGTTTCCAAACAGATACCCGAAAAGGTCCACATTGTAAGCGTTTGACAATCCGATGAAAATGACCCCCAGAGCCATGGCCAGGGAAAAGAAGATGCCGATGGCGGTGTCGGTGCTGAGCCGCTGCTGATTGCCGACAATGCCGATAGCATTGGCCACGCAAACGGCAAAAACAATCGCCGAAAATGTGGGGGATACACCGATCAAGGAGCCCAGCGCCACGCCGCCAAATGCGGAATGGGCCACTCCCACTCCGATAAAGGAAAACCTGCGAAGCACCACGAAACAGGAAACCACGGCCAGCACGACGCTCAGAAGGATTCCGGCTGCCAGCGCATTTTGCATGAAGCCCATATGCAGCCACTCAGTCATCGTCGATATGCCTCATCTTGCAGGATACGCATTGGGCGTCGTGTACCATAACCTTGAGATTTTTTCCGAAAACCTTCAGGTGAATATCAGAATCCAGATCCGAATCCGTGTCGCCGTGATAGTGAATCTGGCGGTTCAGGCAGGCCACGCGATCGGCATGGGACGTGACTACGCCGATATCGTGGGATACCATGATCACGGATATCCTCTCGTGACTGTCTCTTAAACCGGCCAGAAGCTCGTAGAAATCCTCCTGGCCGACGCTGTCCACGCCTGTGGAGGGTTCATCCAGAACCAGTAGCCTGGGGCCGGATACCAATGCCCTGGCAATTTGGACCCGCTGCTGCTGGCCGCCGGACAGGACCCCGAAGGGCTTGTTGGCATGCTCGGCCATTCCGACCTGTTCCAGTTTTTCCATGGCGGCTTGTTTGTGTCTGTTCAGCAGCCGGGAAATGAGCCCCATTTGCTGGTACAGGCCCATAATAACCACATCCAGCGCGGTTACCGGAAAAGAGCGTTCGGCATGGGATATCTGCGGCAGATACCCGACATTCAGCCGGCTCTGCTTGCCGGGTTTCCGGCCAAACAGAAGCACCGATCCCTTTTCAGGTTTAATCAGCCCGAGTATGACTTTCAGGAGCGTGGACTTGCCGCCGCCATTGGGGCCGACAATTCCCAGAATTTCTCCTTCGTAACATTTCAGGTAAATGGATTTAAGCACCCATTTGCCGTCGAACCGGACCCAGACATCCTCAATGTCCACCAGTATGCCGGGTTCGGGATTTGACATCGATTGGCCTGCTTTCACTGCATGGCCTCCTTCATGATCTGTAAATTATACGTCATTAAACCGATATAGGTATTTCGTCCAACAAGGGTTTCGCCGCCCAGCGGATCCAGGATCAGCACTTTTACGCCGGCTTCCCTGGCGATGACGTCCGCAACCTTGGGGCTGAACTGGGGTTCTGCAAAAACCGCGCGAATGTGATATGCCTTGATCCTGGAAACAATATCCGCGATTTCCCGTGGCGTTGGATTTCTTCCGGGGGTTTTCTCGATCACCCCGGCCAGGGTCAGGCCGTATCGGGCGGCAAAATAATCCCAGGACGGATGAAATGAAATGATCTGCCGGGTACTGAACTGACTCACAGTCTCTGAAATACCCTTATCCAGCGCATCCAGCTCGCCAAGATAGGATTTGGCCCTGTTTTCATAATCAGAAGCATGATCCGGATTCGCAATCGAAAGCGCTTCCTGTATCCGGGTTACCATGGTTTTGGCCAGATGAGGATCGAGCCAGACATGGGGATTGCCGGAATCGTGTGAATGAGCGTGTTCGGTATGTGCGGACTTGTTTGAAGCATGGGGCGCCTCTTTGACGGATTCGTCACGATGCAGGTCTGCGGACCGGATCAGCGTCATGCCATCTGACAATACGACCGGCTTCAGTTTCTGGCCTGAAGACTGAACCAGTTGATCCGCCCAGAATTCCAGTCCGGCGCCGATCATTAAAAAAACTTTGGCCGAAGCAAAGGTCTTGACCAGGCTGGGCTTCATCTCAAACGTGTGAGGGCTGGCGCCTGCGGGCACAACAGTGGTGACCTCGACATCATTTCCCCCAACCTGCCGGGCCATGTCGGCGATCGGAAAGATGCTGGCAATGACCTGAAGTTTTCCCCCGTAAGAAAGGGAAGGGATGCTCAGAAAGACGCTTAAAAGAATCCAAACAAAAAATCGATTTTTCATCATGTACTATTCCTGTCTTCAGTATTCAGGCTTAAATATATTTCCGTATCCGCATCACGATCTCCGGTTTGGGCATGGCGCCCACAAGGGTATCTTTCAACCGGCCATTATCAAAAAGCAGCAGCGTTGGAATGCTTCGCGTGTCAAACCGGGCGGATGTCTGTGGGTTGGCATCCACATTCAGTTTGCCGATCCGAAACCGTCCCTTGAACTCAACCGCCAGTTCCGTGATGACCGGCCCGACCATCGTGCAGGCGCTGCACCAGGGTGCCCAGCAATCCACCAGAACAGGGATCGGAGATCGAAGGACTTTTTCCTCGAAATTGGCATCCGTGATCAGGATGGGCTGCTGAAGGAAAAGATCGCTGGTTTTCAGCGCAGCGCCGCATTTTCCGCATTTTCCAGGCTGGCCTGCATGATCTGCCGGAATGCGGTTCCGGGTTCTGCATGAAGCGCATCGGAACAGGTAATGGGTGGGGTTCGTCATCAGGGCATGACTCCATATTCTTTCAGTTTTTTATGAAGGGTTTTTCGCGTAATTCCCAGTTTTCGGGATGCCAGGCTTTTATTGCCGTCCGAGGATGCCAACGCGCTCAGAATCGTCGCTTTTTCAACGGCAGTGAGCGGCAGAGTTTCGGTGGCCTCCGCCGAAGGATTCACGATAACCGTGTGACAAGCGGAAACACTTGGCCGCAAGAGCTTTGTTTCGTCGGTAATTGCCGAAGGATTCACAATAACAGCAGAAGATGATGGGGCAGGGGAGGCCGGCAGCATGGGAAGCACCTGGTCGTCCAGATATTCGCTTCGGGACAGAACGACCCCTCTTTCAATGGCGTTCATCAGCTCCCGGACGTTTCCCGGCCAGTCGTGCCGGATCAGATGATCCATCGTCTGGGGGGTGAAGCCCTTGACGGATTTATGGTTCAGGGCTGAAAATTTCTCCAGAAAATGCTGGGCCAGCAGCGGAATATCCTCTTTCCGCTCGCGCAAAGGCGGCAGATTCAGATTCACGACATTGAGCCGGTAGTATAAATCCTCCCGGAAACGTCCAGAAACGGTCAGCGCCAGAAGATCCTTGTTGGTGGCGACAATCAGCCGGACATCCACGGCGACCACC